>QQUB01000380.1 GCA_008501835.1 Bacteroidota bacterium | reverse complement strand
GGCACCTCCGTCATTACCCAGGATTCTATTACCTGGATTGTCAGGGTTAATCCAGAGGTCATGTTGGTCGCCATGCGGATTTTTTATACGCTCAAATGTTTGTCCGCCATCAATTGATTTCAACATAGGTGCATTGAGCACATATACGGTTTCTTTTTCTTTAGGATCTGCAAAGATCTCCATGTAATACCAGGATCTTGCATAAGTCACCCGCTCTGAATTAACCTGTTGCCAAAGCTCTCCTCCGTCATCTGACCTGAATACCCCTCCATTTTCAGCCTCGATATTTGCATAAACCACATTTGGATCAGCCGGCGAAACAGATATTCCAACTTTTCCCATCGATTTCGGCAGCCCATTATACAATCTGTGCCAGCTTTCACCAAAGTCAGTAGATTTATACAAACCGGAACCATTTCCTCCACTTCTGATCTTCCACGGAAAACGTTGATGATCCCACATACCCGCGTATAAAACCTCTGGGTTATGAGCATCCATGCTAAGGTCACAGGCTCCTGTTGTTTCATTTACATATAAAACTTTCCGCCAGTTTTCTCCTCCATCCTCAGACTTGTACACTCCTCTCTCTTCTGTCGGACCGTATAATGCCCCCTGAACCGCAACGAATAATTTATCCGGATCTTCAGGGTGAATATTTATGGAAGCAATGTGCCTCGAATCCGGCAACCCTATATATTTCCAGGTTTTACCACCATCCTCGGATTTGTACATGCCATCACCGTGAGAAGTCATGACTCCACGAACTGCATGTTCGCCCATGCCTGCGTAGATTATATCTGTATTCGAAGGTGCTATTGCAATAGCTCCAACAGAGCCACTATTAAAGTGCCCGTCAGAAATATTCTTCCATTTAATCCCGCCATCAGTTGTCTTCCATAATCCACCTCCGGTAGTGCCCATAAAATAGGTCATTGGGTTTCCCGGTACTCCGGAAACCGCTACGCTTCGACCGCCTCTCATTGGGCCGACATTCCGCCATTCGAGTTCATTGTAAAGGGGAGCGTGAAAAATTGAACTCTGGCGATCCGGTGCTTGTCCAAAGACAGTAGTTGCCATCAGGGCAAATGTCAGAAATGCAAGCCAGTTAACTGGGTGCTTCATCTTACTGTTTTGTGTTGTTGACGCAAAGCCATCCGGGAGGAAAAATGGCCATTACGTGCAGTTCTCAATAGTATTATAGTATGTTATTTCCCGGCTCTCCGGCATAAAATGCCGGACAACAATGACAAGTGCAGATTGCTGCAAATGCATTGTAATATTCTTTAATGCAGAGAAAATTGAGAAAGGTTACTTTCAGAACAGAAAGTAATAAAGATAAAAACCGATTGGGTTTTAAAGAACAGCCATATCAGGTGTGAGTTTGTTATTGTCCCCTGATATAGTAAACCAATATGTAGTGTGTAGCGTCTCTGGAAATGCAAATTTAATCACATCCCCAATAATATTCCTTAGTAGATAATCGCTGTATAATTGGATGGTGTGTCATTATACAGCTGCAATTTACCGTTTTTTTGCAAAAAAGTACCGTTTTAGGCTCAAAATTGCTTCTTTTCCTGTGTTAGGCGGTACAAATGTCCTGCGAAGAACAATGTTTTTATAGCTTATTTCAGCCTTGTTCAACCAACTCCATCCACTCCAGTTCCACTTCTTCAATGGTGGCTTTCACCTCTTCCAATTCCTTTGAAAGTTTAATAATATCTTCCTGGCTGATATTAGTATCCGTAAACTTTACTTCAAGTTCGGCTTTTTGCTCCTCCAACCTGCTGATTTTTTTCTCAAGCCGGCTAAGTTGTTTGCGCTGCTCATAAGTCAATCCGGGCTGCTGATCCTGAGCTTTGGCTTTTGGTTTTTCCGGTTTTTCAGCCAATCTTCGTTGTTCCTGGATTTCTTCTTTTTGTTTCTCCCTATATTCCGTATAGGTTCCATTAAAATCTCTAACTTTTCCCTCTCCTTCAAAAACAAATAAATGGTCGGCCAGCTTATCCAGGAAGTAGCGATCATGAGTAACGATAATTACACATCCGGGAAAAGCTAACAAAAACTCTTCCAGTATATTCAGGGTAATAATATCCAGGTCATTTGTAGGCTCATCCAGTATCAGGAAATTAGGATTTTCCATCAATACGGTTAACAAGTACAACCTGCGTCTTTCCCCTCCACTTAGTTTGGAAACATAAACCTGTTGCTTTTTCCTGTCAAACAGAAATTGTTCAAGGGCTTGTTCTGCTGTCAGCTTTCTCCCATTCTCCAAAGGAATGAATTCCGCAATATCCCGAATAACTTCAATCACCCTTTTATCCTGATCCAAAAGGATCCCGTCTTGTGTATAATAACCAAAAACCGTATTGCCTCCAACAACTACCTGGCCTGCATCGGGTCTTTCCTGTTTGGTCAATAACCCCATAAAGGTTGATTTACCTACGCCATTCGGACCGACAATACCGACCTTTTCCTGTTTCTTAAACTTATAATGGAAATCCTTGACAATCTTTATGTCACCAAAGGCTTTACTAATGTAGTGTGCTTCAAGAATCTTTTTACCCAGGCGCTGCCCCTTGATCTGGATTTGCAATTCCTGATTATTGATCTTGTTTTTAGACTTTTCTTTCAGTTCATAAAAGGCATCTACCCTGGATTTTGCTTTCGTTCCCCGGGCTTTTGGCATTCGGTTAACCCATTCCAGTTCTTTCTTCATCAGCTTCCGGTTCTTCTCCATTTCAATACTTTCATTCTCATGACGTATTGCTTTTTTCTGAAGAAACTCCGTATAGTTGCCATTGTATTTAAAGACCTTGCCTCTATCGAGTTCGATGATCTGGTTACAAACGATTTCCAGGAAATACCTGTCGTGGGTAACCATCAGAATAGTCATATTTGGGCTGCTAAGATACTCTTCCAGCCACTCGATCATCTCGAGGTCCAGGTGGTTGGTAGGCTCATCCAATATGAGAAAATCAGGCTCATCAATGACCAGCTTTGCTAAAGCGAGTCTTTTCTTTTGCCCTCCTGATAGTGTACTGATCTGTTGATCCAGTTCAGTGATATTCAACTTGAATAAAATTTCTTTGATCCTTGCCTCGAAATCCCACGCCTTCAAATCATCCATAACAGCAGAGGCTTCCATCATTTCCTGGGTATCTTCAGGTTTCAACAAAGCGTATTCATATCGCTTTGTCGCCTGAATAAGGGGGTTTTCAGAATCGAGAACAGCCTCCAAAATGGTATGCTCTTCATAAAAGTCTGGTTCCTGCTCTAAAAAACCAACACTAATACCACGGCGCATCATCAACTTAGACGTCTCTCCTTCAGGAGCTTCCTGACCTGCAATAACCCTGAGCAAGGTACTTTTCCCTTCTCCATTCTTGGCTACCAACGCCACCTTTTGTCCTTTGTTGACAGTCAAGTCGATCTTGTCAAAAAGCACCTTTTCTCCATACGATTTCGAAACCTGCTCTAGTGTAAGGTAATTCACGCTTTTTTTGCTTTTTTTAATCAGCGGATAAAGTTAGGATTTTAAGTTAAAAAACCCTTTTAGTATGGCCATGAATGCACGAAATATTGTTTGAACTTTTGAATTACACTAATATAAAAACCGAGCCTTAGCATTCTTAAACGCTCTCTAATTAAAACCTATTCGAGCACTTGTCCTCCAACGCCAGAGCCTGTCCCGTACCAAAGGTCGGGAAGGCGTGTTCGTGATTATTTACAAAAAAAGAGGTCTGCTAAACATTCTTGAGTTTAGCAGACCTTCGTTTTTGTAGCAATTAATCTTAATAATCAATACTATTTAACACCATTGGAAGAAGCAGGTTTTTCTTCAACAGCATCTTTTTTCTCATCCTTCTTTTGAGGACCAACGATCTTCTCCTTGATCTTATGCTCAATTTCCAAAGCCAACTCCGGGTTATCCTTTAAAAACTGCTTGGCAGCTTCACGACCCTGAGCGATCTTGGCTCCATCATAACTGTACCAGGCACCACTCTTTCCAATAATGTCATGATCCACACCCAAATCAACGATCTCTCCAACTTTGGAAATACCTTCTCCAAATACAATATCAAATTCTGCAATTCTAAACGGAGGAGCCACTTTATTCTTAACCACTTTCACTTTAACGTGATTTGCGATTACGTTCCCTTCTTTATCTTTGATAGCTGCACCTGACTTACGAATATCCAGACGCTGGGAAGCATAGAACTTCAAAGCATTACCACCGGTAGTTGTTTCAGGATTTCCAAACATCACACCTATCTTCTCACGAAGCTGGTTGATAAAAATGCAGCAGCAGCCTGTTTTTCCAATTGTTCCGGTTAATTTCCTCATGGCCTGAGACATCAAACGCGCCTGTAATCCCATTTTGGAATCTCCCATCTCTCCTTCGATCTCACTTCTTGGCACCAAAGCAGCAACGGAATCAACCACAATAATGTCAATAGCTCCGGAACGAATAAGGTTTTCAGTGATCTCAAGAGCCTGCTCACCATTATCCGGCTGAGAAATGAGCAAATTTTCTGTGTCAACACCAAGTGCTTCCGCATAAAAACGGTCAAAGGCGTGCTCCGCATCTATAAACGCAGCCACTCCGCCTTGCTTCTGACATTCGGCAATAGCATGTATCGCCAAAGTTGTTTTACCAGATGATTCAGGACCAAAGATCTCAACAACTCTTCCTTTGGGAAAACCATTAACTCCCAAGGCAATATCCAATCCAAGGGAACCTGAAGGAATAGTTTCCACATCCAACACCTGTTTGTCCCCAAGGCGCATTACAGTTCCTTTTCCATAGGTTTTTTCAAGGCGGTCAACTGCGAGCTCCAGGGCTTTTAATTTGGCGTCTCTTTCTTTATCTGTCATGATTGCTGTTTTTAACTTTTTGTTTTAATTGAGACTCAAAAATAAATAAATTGTTCTTTAAAACCAAATTTATACCCGAATTAAATTAAAAAAGTCTTTAACAGATTGCTCCGTTAAAGACTTTTCTGACGTAAAATAATCTTAGTTTTCAATCAAGCCAATTCTTCAAGTGCCGTCTCTTTACTATAGTTCAAAATGTTTTGAACGGAGGTCTTAGATGGCTTAAACTTTACTTTAGGCAATTGTTGAAATGCAAACAACAACTCTGAGAATTCTTCACGCAGCATGTAATTGGTTATGAGTTCCTGGTTAATAGCGTGTCTTTCAGAGGGTGTTGTTTCGTGGTAAAGGTATTTTACTAATAATTCAGTTGTAAAGTTTTGCTGCATATAGCTCTGTTTGATTAATTAAAAATTTCACCTATTAAACTACCTTACCCCTCGAAATATTGCATAGCTCCGATTTTTTATTATTTGCTGTTCAATTGCGTAAATTTGGGGAATAACTAAACAAACTGCTGACATTATGTTTTTGAAAAAAATTGTTTTTGGTTTGGTGTTTTTCGTTACGTTTTCATCCAGTCTTTTTTCCCAGATAAATTCTATACAGTCACAAATAAATCAACTACTCAAAGACCCCGCCTTCAAACACGCATCTGTCGGTATAAGCGTGATGGATGTCAAAACAGGTAAAATGGTAGCATCTCACAATGCTGATCAAAGTCTGATCCCCGCCTCCATATTAAAAGTCGTAACTACCTCGACCACCGCAGGCATACTCGGCAGCAACTATAAATTTAAAACAGAACTCCAGTATTCCGGAGACATCGACAAGCAGGGAAACCTAAAAGGCAATCTCTACATAAAGGGATATGGAGACCCTACTCTCGCATCCCCATTAATGGAAGGCACTGATTCCATGGAGGATGTTCTGGGTAATTTCGTGTACGCCATTTTGCAAAAAAACATTTTGTGTGTTGAAGGGCATATTATCGGTGATGCTTCCTGGTTTGGCAGCACGGTCAACGCTCCGGACTGGCCATGGATCGATTTGGGTAATTATTACGCTGCCGGAGTCTGGGGACTTAACTTTCATGAAAATCTTTACTACCTGCATTTTCTGCAAAATCCTCAATTAAAAGCATCACCTCGTATCATGGATATTGAACCTGAAGTCGAAGGTCTTGCATTTTATAATGAAGTTAAATCAGCCAAAAAAGGAAGTGGGGACAACGCCTACATCTATGGCGCACCATATTCCTATGAAAGATATGTTCGTGGAACCATCCCTGTCGGCAATCAAAAGTTCACCATCAAAGGGTCTTTACCTGATCCGCCACTGTTTGCTGCCCAAAAATTAAAAAATCAACTTGCCGGCATCAATGTTCCAACCTCCCGGGGAGCCACCACTGACAGACTTCTTCAGATTCCTATGGAAAAAACCAGGAAAACTCTGTACACACATTATTCCCCGGATCTCAAAACGATCATCAAGCGCACCAATATCAAAAGTGTAAATCTTTATTGTGAAACTTTTCTGAAAACCCTTGGAAAAAGAAAAACTGGGGAAGGAACCGAGGCTCAAAAGGGACTGGAAGTTATTGAAGACTTCTGGACCCAACGAGGACTTTCCTTTGATGGCGTCAGCCAGGTAGATGGTAGTGGCCTTTCCAGAACCAACCTCGTTACCGCCAGGTTTATGGCCTCCCTACTACGGAAAACTCACCTCGACCCCAAGATCAGTAATACCATTTATGAATCATTACCCATTGCAGGGAAATCAGGAGGGTTGAAATACTACCTTCGAGGTACTGTTGCCGAAGGAAAACTTCGTGCCAAAACCGGTACTCTCGAAAACGTAAGATCCTTTGCAGGTTATGCCACCAATAATCAGGGAAAAAAGCTGGCTTTTTGTATCATTGTGAATAATCATAACTGCTCGGGAAGTGCCCTGAGAAAAAAACTAGCCCCATTGATGCAGGCCATGTGCCGATGACATTTTTCAGGTTCCAAAAAATGAAATAAACAAGAATCAATTTTCAACGAACAACACAATACTTTACGCCCTTTGCGCTTTCATTGCGTACTTCGGGGTTAAACATTTACTTTTATCAACATCATTCAAAACTCATACAATGCGACTCAAATTATTAACATTATTAAGCCTTATCGGATTAGTCCTCACCGGATGTGCCGACCAATCCGGCAACGAAACTTCTGAAACAAGTGTTTCTTCTCCGGACGGGAGCATCACCATCGACGTGAGCCTTGATTCCACAGGACAAATTGCTTATTCGGTAAACAAAGGAGCAACAGCGGTAATAGAACCCTCCACACTAGGATTTGAATTCCAGGAATGGCCAGCGATGGCAGGGGGGCTTGAAATAACCAATTCCAGCTCAACCACAATTGAAGAAACCTGGCAAATGCCCTGGGGAGAGCAAATAGATGTGCACAATCATTGTAATGAACTCACCCTGGATTTGCAGGAATCCGGCGAATCAGGAAGAAAGTTCAGCCTGATTTTCAGAGCTTATGACGACGGTATAGCCTTCCGTTATGCTTTCCCGGAACACGAAGGCAAAGATTCCATCATCATTACAGATGAACATACTGAATTTCAATTGACCGGCGATCATACCTGCTGGTGGATACCGGGCGACTGGGATATTTACGAACATTTATATAACACGACTCCTTTCTCCGGTATTGATGCGTTAAGCAAACAAAATCATCCGAACCTTGCTCAAACCTACATTCCTGAGAATGCCGTGAATACACCGGTGACGATGAAAACTTCCGAAGGTCTTTACCTCTCCTTCCACGAAGCCAATCTTACCAATTACTCCGGCATGACCCTTAAAGTAGACAACGAAACCTTCAAAATGACCAGCGAATTGGTAGGTTCAGATATCACTGGCTATAAAGCCAAAGTGCCACTGCCATTCAAAACGCCATGGAGAACAATCCAGATCGCTGAAAAGGCCACTGACCTTATCGACTCTCGATTGATCGTCAATCTCAATGAACCTAACAAACTGGGTGACGTTTCCTGGTTCAACCCAATGACCTATGCTGGAATCTGGTGGGAAATGCACCTGGATAAATCAAGATGGGACCTGGCCAGCGGCAAACACGGCGCAACCACAGAAAATGCTAAAAGTTTCATCGACTTTGCTTCAGCTAACAACATCGGCGGACTGCTGATTGAAGGCTGGAATACCGGCTGGGAACACTGGATCGGTTTTGAAGACCGCGAAGGCGTGTTCGATTTTGTAACTCCGTATTCTGATTACGATATTGAGGAGGTCGTTCGTTATGCTAAAGAAAAAGGTGTGGAGATCATCATGCACCACGAAACCTCTGCTGCCCCGCGTACTTATGATCAACAAATGGACACCGCATATGCCCTCATGCAAAAGTTAGGCATTCACAGTGTAAAAACCGGTTATGTGGGCCCCCTCATTCCAAAAGGAGAATACCATCATGGACAATGGATGGTCAACCATTACAGAAGAGCCTTGGAAACTGCCGCAAAATACGAAGTGGCCATCAACGCTCACGAGCCTATCAAAGCTACCGGAATTAGAAGAACCTATCCGAATGCCATCTCAAGAGAAGGGTTGCGGGGACAGGAATTTAACGCCTGGTCAAATGATGGAGGTAATCCGCCGGAACACCTTCCTATCGTTGCCTTTACCAGAATGCTGGCCGGACCGATTGATTACACACCAGGCATTTTCAACATCAAATTTGATGGTTATAAACCAGACAACCAGGTAAATACAACGATTGCCCAGCAACTGGCACTTTTCATTGTGATTTACAGTCCAATCCAAATGGCTGCTGATCTGGTGGAGCACTATGAAGGTCAACCAGGCTTACAATTCATCCGCGAAGTTGGAGTAGACTGGGAAAAATCCATCACAATTAACGGTGAACCGGGAGATTTTGTGACTATAGCCCGGAAGGAAAAAGGAACAGGTAATTGGTTCCTCGGCAGTATCACCGATGAGAATTCCCGGAAGATGAAGGTAGCGCTTGATTTCCTGGAAGAAGGCAAAACCTATACAGCTCACATCTACGCAGATGGCGAGAATGCCCACTGGGACGACAATCCAACGGACCTGAAGATTTCAGAAATGGACGTTGATGCGTCTACAGTCCTCGACCTGAAGCTTGCAGCCGGGGGTGGTGTTGCGATAAGTATTTTAGCGAAGTAGTGTCTAACACATAGTCACATAGTGCATAAAGAGATTTTTAAAAGAACTTTATGCACTATGTGACTATGTGTTTATAAATCCTGTCATTTTCCCCAAAAAGGCGTTTTAAATAAATACGATAAGCCAGATTGCCGGCGAACGTAATAAAAAAGTTCTTTCCGGACGAAAGGGTTCTTTTGAAACTGGACGAAACCTTAAATGTGTTCTTATACGCCCATTTAAACCCATCATCCAACTCTTGAGGATTCATCAGCAAAGGATCAAAAACGACGTGTTGTGTATCGTAATGAGGCCAGTATTCATGCAAAATACGCCCTTGCTTTTTGAGCCTGTCAAAGGAAGGTGTTCGCGGGTATGGTGTATAAATAGCATATCTTGGAATATCAATTTTGTGTTCATTTACATAGTCTACCGTTCGCTCAAATACAGATTTATCATCACTATCCAATCCGAAAATAAATGTGCCCATCAGCACTACATTTATCTTGCGTAAGGCTTTTATTATACCCTCATAACTTTCCGTTTTATTGAATCCTTTATTGATATTACTCAATGATTTCTCACTGATGGATTCAAAACCGATCAACAGGTAGGAACATCCGCTTTTATGCAAAAGGTCCACAACCTCCGGGTCCCGGAAAATTTTGGTAGAAGCCAGGCCGCCCCATTGTATTTTGAGCGGAATAAGTGCCCGGAGTAATTCCTTAAAATAAAGCATATCTTCCCCCATGCTGACGTCATTGAACACTACTTTTCTGGGGTTCATCATTTTTATTTCATCAATAACTTCCCGAATAGGTCGCGTTTGCCAACCAAACTCAGCAGCAGGCACAGCGCAAAAATCACAACTCCCCTTACAACCACGGGTGGCACTTACCGTATGGGGAGCCATATATCCAAACCGTTTTTGCAAATCCCTTCTGGCCATGGGCACCGCAGCAAAGGTATTCGTGCTTTTATCTTCTATATATCTTGGTTTCAAATTACCAGAGAAATAATCCTTCAGCAATTCAGGCCAGGTTTTTTCCGCGAACCCAATGACTATACTGTCAGCATACTTTGCAGCCTCATCCGGGAGCAAGGTTACATGTACTCCCCCAAGGACAACTTTCACTCCTTTTTCCCGATAATAATCTGCTATTTCATACGACCGGTGAGCTGTACCGGTAAGCACACTGATAGCCACGAGGTCCACCTTTTCCCTGAAGGGAGTTTGCCCAACGCTTTCATCTGCAATGATTATCTGACAATCCAGCTCCGGCGGAATCAATGCAGCCAGGCTGGTGGCCGTCACAGGCGACTCCCGAAAAGACGTCTTAACAGGCCAGACATCCA
>QQUB01000189.1 GCA_008501835.1 Bacteroidota bacterium | reverse complement strand
ACCCTGGTCAAACAACTGTTTCACACCATACATAGAAGGATGCACTCCGTATTGTTTTCCATCGTTGGTAGCCGGGATAATTTCATGCATACTACTTTGCGGAATAGACAGATTGGATCGGGTTGCAACATATTCCGCGTATTCAGCAGTTCCCCTTGGCATCAGCATATTGAAGGAATCTGCTCCTCCTGCCTGAAATAGGCAAATCATGGCCTTGTATTCATCATTAAAAGTAGCTGAATTGCTCAGGGCTGCTGCATTAAGTGTTCTAAACTTAAACATGGATGAAGGCAATGTGGAAACTCCCAGAGCTGCCATCGTTGCCCGCTGTATGAATTTTCTTCTTGATATTTGTCGACTTTTCTTCATGTCTGGATTTTTTTGTGGTGTTATTTTAAAATGGCAAAATCAGGGGTCATCAATAAGATGAACATTGCAGCCTTAGTCCTGTTGGTCAATTCCGATATTTCAGAGCTAGACACATAAGCCGTTAATTGCTCACGCATAAGGTTTCTTGTTCGTTCACTCATCTGACCATTAGTCAACAGCAAATCCAGTTTATTCAACAGAACCTCCGGTTTTTTTGAATAGGGCATATACCCCAATACATCCGTATTAACTATCCTGTCATTATAGGGGTCGGGCCCCTGCCAATGATATAATAAGCGTTCAGCCACAGTCCAGTTATAAGCCTGATTAATAAAACCAATACTGGTCTTTGTATTATGGATCTGAAACTCAGGACCGACAAGATCAGCACTTGCAATATCTCCAATAGGTTGAAAATCAGGAAGGTAGAAGTTAAAAACAGAAGGAGAATGCATAGGATGGTGAGAAGCATTCGCCAGGATGTAATTCCCTGTGTTCCAATACCTTCCCTCCGGAGTATATGAATTAATGGCCTTTGCAAACTGGGTATATCTCAAAGTAGGGCTCTTTAACTTTCCATGATCCGGATCGAGCATATATTCACATTCTCATGCTTCAGGGTGTAAAAGAATGGCCTTTACGACAGCTTTCATATCTCCTCGAACTCCATCCCCATTATCATTAAAAGCGCTGGCCACATCAGAAATATATTCCGGAGAAGGATTTGATTTAATTAGCTGTTGGATCAACAGACGGCTGATAAACGGCCCTACATTCTGATGGTTAAAAATAATATCAATGGCCGATTCAACATCTTCCATTCCTGACTGTCCGTCCGGAATGACCTGATCCCCAAAAAGCACTTTTTCACCTTGTTCGTGCCAGTTTTCATACATTGCCATTGGTTCGGTCATATCAATATGCCGTATCTCCAACCAAAATGCCGGTTCATAAGCAGTCCCGCATTCAGATAAGCCCCCGGCTCCAAGGCCCGTAAGCACTTTGGCCAGTTCACTAATATCACGGTTGTCATACGTTGGAATGAAATTTCCTTCTCCATCCAGTTGTCTGCTTCCGTCGAGGTTTAATTCAAATAGTCCTATAGAAAACAGCTGCATTACTTCCCTTGCATAATTCTCATCAGGAAAGATGTTCCATTCCGGAATGGATTTTGGATTGTTCAGGTGACTAAGATACTTGCCCATCACCGGATGTAAGGAAACATCCAGAAGGATATCCTTATAATTGCCGAAAGCATTTTCAATAAAAATATCATAATAACTGGCCACCCCGTAACCATAGTCCCTCACATCGGAATTTTCCTTGGAGATGACCAGAATTTCACTCAGAGCCTGTGCAACCCGGTGACGAAGCTGATCCTCGTTGGTCATCGTCATTTGCCACCATGCATAATTGGACTCTACCCAATCAGGTCTGCAGGAAAAGTTATTGGGATCACCACCTCCTGCGATATAGAACTGGTAAACCTCATCATAAACTTCTTCCATGATGTCGAGGTAATAAGTCACCGGAGCTTCGAATTGCTCCTCGATCCAGCTCTCAATGCCTATTTCTGCCACGTGGTGAATAGTCTGAAGGTTCGCTCCAAGAGTAGCCTGGGCCAGAAAACGGGAAGCTTCAGTCAGCTTACCTTCCAAGCCATCTCCGGTAATGGTTTTATCCGCAGTTGCGGCTTCATCCCATCCGTTGAACTGGTACTCACTGCTGCTAAAAACGGTGACCCCTTCGGCATGACCTCCTCCAACGTAATCATCATAGACTTGAGCAGGTAATTTCAAACAAAACAATACTAACAAAAGGAAAATGGGGAGACGGTACATAATGGTAAATTTTATTCCAGAAAAAAATACCGCCTCAATATAACAAAATTTCAACTATATGTTCCTTGCGGAAAAAAACTTAATATAAAAATAAAGGCCCGTGCCAGGTGCACGGGCCTTTATTTACAAGCTATGTGAAAGATTAATTAAAAATTCAATTTAGCTTTTATGTCTGCCGGAATAGCATCTTTATGTACCATTATGGCAATGGTTTTCAGCTTGAAATAGGAAGGAGAAACATAATCGTATCCGTCACGGATATTGGATATTCCCCAGGAATTTTTAGTCTTGTAATAAGTCTTGCCTGTTTGATCTTTTGAAAATCTAACTATATGCATCAGGTGATCATCGGTAGTAT
>QQUB01000178.1 GCA_008501835.1 Bacteroidota bacterium | reverse complement strand
ACGATTTGGTAATCATCGGTGCAGGCCCCATTGGACTTGCCTGTGGAATTGAGGCTGAAAAAGCAGGGTTAAATTACACCATCATTGAAAAAGGCTGCCTGGTTAATGCATTGTACAACTACCCTATAAACATGACCTTTTTCTCCACTTCAGAACTCCTGGAAATCGGCAATGTTCCTTTTATTTCCCATGGACATAAACCCACAAGATCGGAGGCACTGGAATATTACCGCAGGGTATCTGATCACTGGTCCTTGAAAATTAATTTATACGAAGCGGTAACCAGTATTAATTCAGTTAATAGTTCATTTGAAATCCATACTTCAAAACAAATTCATCAGGCAGAAAATATTATTATCGCCACAGGATTTTACGGTTTACCCAATCTCATGGGAGTTGAAGGAGAGGAATTACCTAAGGTAAAGCATTATTATGACGAACCTCACCCCTATTTCCGTCAGAAAGTCGTTGTCGTAGGTTCTGCCAATTCTGCCGTCGATGTAGCACTTGAAACATACCGAAAAGGAGCAGAAGTCACCATGGTGATCAGAGAGGACGGCATTGGCAGAAGAGTCAAATACTGGGTAAAGCCCGATATCGAGAACAGGATAAAGGAAGGAAGTATCAAAGCCTATTTTAATACTACTATTAAAAAAATAACACCTTCAACAGTAGAAATTCAAACACCTGATGGCGATAAAACCCTGGAAAACGATTTTGTTCTGGCAATGACAGGATATGTACCGGATTTTTCATTCCTGCAATCCATTGGCATTGATTGCAATAATGATGATTTACAACCAGCGCATGATCCGGAGACCTTTGAGACGAATATCCCCAGAATTTATCTTGCAGGAGTAGTTTGTGGAGGCATGAACACCAACAGCCTCTTCATTGAAAACTCACGGTATCATGCCGTGAATATCATCAACGATATTACCGGAAAATAATACTAAGATTTACTTGCAGGAATTTCCATCAATGGAATATTCACCCTCACCGTCTTCCTGAATTTCTACGGCAAGAATTCTCTTCATTGAGGCAAATACCTCTTCAATGGTAGTGCCTTTTCCAAAATTAGAGGTGAATTTACAATGGGAAATTTTATCATCAAGATCAACTGAAACCTCAAACCTGCGCTCTAAAATTTCAACTACTTCATTCAAGGCAAGACCTTTAAATTTCAGTTCTCCCGTTCTCCAGGCTTGAGCATTGGTAAAAGGAGCAGGTTTTTTCTCGAGTTTTATCCCATGTTCATAGACACCTTTTTCATTAGCTGTCAGGATCAGAGAATTTTTGGATTGGTTTACATTAAGTGCAACCTTTCCCGTTTCGACTTCAACTTCTGTGAAAGATTCTTGAGGATAGGCTCTGAGGTTAAACGAGGTTCCTAAAACTTTAACGGATGCCTCCTTTGTTTCGATTACAAATGGTTTTTCCGGATTATGGGCCACATCAAAGTATGCTTCCCCGGAAAGAATAACTGTTCTGGTGTTACCTTTGAAACCTTCTGGATAGGTAAGACTACTATTTCCATTAAGGGTCACAAGTGTTCCATCAGCGAGGAAAACCTCTTTTTGTTGTTGCTTCTCCGTAATTTCGTTTAGCGTGGGGCTGTAAATAAAGGTTTTCCAGGTGAATCCAATAGCCAGAACCAAAGCGATGGCAGCAGCTATTTGCAACCAAACTCTTCGATTGGCATTCATGGACACAACTTTCGTTTTTTCAGGGGAATTATTAATTCTATCCTTTAATCTGGAGAGTCCTTTTTCCACATCTGGTTTATAGCTGGATTTATAACTTCCACTCAAATCCCACAGGGATTCAACATCTTTTGAAGGTACATCCTTATTCCCTTCAATCCAGCTCCGGAGGTTTTTATTTTTGTTTTTACTCATAATAGGCTTTCAAAAAACAAATTCAATTATGGTGTTATTTTACCTGTTTTCAATTAACCCGACACCAATTTAACAGTATACCCCTATTCTCAGAAACAATTTTTATCAAAACGGAATGTAGCCGACAAATAAGGCCACCACCCCAAGGAAATTAAGGGCTTGCCGCAAATGTTTGAGGGCTTTGGATATTTGATTTTCAACCGTTTTCACCGATATGTCCAACTCCTCTGCAATTTCTTTATAGGATTTTTCTTCAAATCGGCTCAGCACAAAGACCATTCTGCAACGTTCAGGTAACTCATCAATGGCATCATCAATTTTTTGTTGAAGTTCTTTCCCTTCCAGAGCCTCTGTCACCTCCGTATGTCTACTTGAAGGTTCGGGAGCTTTTTCAACATCAATGGTCTTTATCCGTTGATCCCGGATATAATTCAATGTTTTATTGACGGCAGCCTTCCTTAAATAAGCCCTGAAGGAAGTATTGATCTGAAGTTTATGCCGTTTACGCCACAATTCAAAAAACACTTCCTGAACAAGATCTTCAACCGCTTCTGCTCTGGGCAAAACCCTGTAAACAGCACCACACAAATAATCATAATGTTCCCTGAAAAGGAATTCGACGGCACGTTCATCATCCGTCCTTAATAACGCTATCAATTCTGCATCAGTCAATACCAGTCCTTTTGTTGTTTTGGTTTAGTCCTGCCAAAAATATATTTTATCAATCAATAAATGAAATCAAGGTCGGATTTAATAGTTTTACAAACTTTGCCAATTCGATTTTTTAAGCCGGCAGAACCATAATCTATGAAGTTGACTTTCCATTTAGTATAGATTTTTTTATCTTTAAAAATCTTTACCATTAACTATACCCTTTGTCCTTTAGACACCCCTTTCAATATTAGAATTAATCCCCCCTGCCCGAAATTATCAGTTTGCAGCCATTAAATTGCCACGGTCAAAACTGTTTGATGGACTGTTTGATCACCTAATTAACACAACACTGAAAAATGAAGGTAACTTCCTTACTTTGCAACGACACTGAAGAACTCCGGGAAAAACTTACCAGAGTCTCAGCGGAAGGGTACAATCCTACCCTGGCCATTGTTTTTTCTTCAATAAATCAGGACATTGCCGCCATCCAGGCCATTTTTTCTCATTATGAAATTGACCTATTGGGCTGTACCACTGCAGGAGAAATAGTCGATGATGGCCTTTACGAAGAGAGTATCGCCGTATTACTTTTCGACATAAACAAAGATTATTTCCGGGTAATTCAAAAACCCTACGAATACCCAGATGTCGAAAAGGTTGCCTCTGAAATCGGAAAAGAGTCAAAAGAACTTTTCGATAAACCAGGCCTTATTGTCCTGACCAGCGGGCTGGCTATTAATGCAGAAAAAATGATTTCCGGGTTCCGTAAAGCCCTCCAGGGAAATGTACCCATTTATGGAGGTCTTGCAGGAGATGATCTCAGAATGCATGAAACCTATGTGTTCAGTGCAAAAGACCTCTCCAAAAAAGGCATTTGCAGCCTCATTATTGACACAGAAAAGATATCCATTAATGGATTGGCAACAAGTGGATGGGAAGCTGTGGGCATTGAAAATACCGTTACTGAAGCACAGGGCAACAAAGTTCTTGGAATAAATGGAGAAAAAGCCTTTACCGTTTTTAGCCGGTATTTTGGTTTTTCATTAGATGGTGACTCCGATCAGGACAAATTGATCACCCTTCAAACCAATTACCCCTTCCAGTTCATTCGGGAGGAAGGGTATAAAGTTTTACGCTCTCCCCTTCTTGTTGATATTGATGAAGGTAGTATCACAATAGCGGGCAGCGTTAAAAAGGGAGACAAATTTAAGTTTTCTTATTCTCCCGGCTTTGAAGTAATCGAAAAAACAATTAACGAATTCGGCTCCTTTAAAAACAAGATAGAGGAAGCCGACGGCATTATCCTTTTTTCCTGTAAAGGACGTCACGGAGCATTTGGGCCCCTTTTGGAAAAAGAGATCAAAGGCATTCACCATTTTTGGAAAAAGCCTCTAATTGGCTTTTTATCCTACGGAGAAATTGGTGATCTGGGTAATGGCATCTGCGAGTTTCACAATGAAACCTGTTCCCTGGTTATCCTAAAAGAGAAGTAATTATGAATTCTTCTTTGGCAAATCTTAAATCTCTGGTTCAATCCAGCAAAACCGTTTCTGGAAAAGAAAAGGAAGAGATTTTGTTTGCTCTGGAAAAACTTGAAAAAGAAATTGAGGAGAAGGAATTCATAATGAGGCGTTTGAAAAAGGATAAATCGATTATTGTAAATATCCTTCAAACGGCTATCACGGATCTGGAAAAGAGCAAGGAGAAAATAGAAGAATCCAATATCCAGTTAAGGAAACATCAAAAGGAACTCAAACAGAAAAAAAAGATAATTGAAAATAACTCACAAACCCTTAAGGAGAACCTGAAAAAACTGGAACATTCCTATAATGAGCTTGAAGACTTTACGCACATCGCCTCACATGATCTCAAAAGTCCGTTGAGAAGCATTTCAGGTTTTGCCTATCTGCTCCAAAAAAAATACGGGAACAAAATTGATGAGGAAGCGGATAAATACCTTGATTTTATTGTTTCGGCTTCAGGCCATATGCATGAGGTCATTGAAGCTTTGTTAAAATATTCAAAAGTTGGCAAAGGCCAGCAGCAATTTGAAGAAGTGAACCTTAATAAAATCCTGGAAGTTACCCTCGACAACTTGTCTAAAGAAATCGAAGACAATCATGCTAAAGTCTATTCCACTTCCCTTCCAACCATTATTGGAGACAAGATCAGCCTGGTCCAGTTATTTCAAAATCTGATTGCCAATGCCATTAAATTTAAATCTCAGAAAAATCCCGTTATTAAAATCATTTGCCAGCAGCAACAAGACCAATGGCAATTTAAGGTAAGAGATAACGGTATTGGAATGGATGAGCATTTTAATGAAAAGGTTTTTATACCTTTTCAACGCCTTGAAGATGAAAAACGCCCTGGCCTCGGATTAGGCCTGGCCATTTGTAAAAAAGTTATTGTCGTTCATGGTGGAACAATCCATTTTGAAAATAACCCCGAAGGTGGTACCACTTTCATTTTTTATCTTCCTGTCTCCCAATCCCAAGTCCAAAAAACCAAAATAGAAGTATCAGATTCTACCCTGAATAAATAAAAACACGCCTTTTCGTCTTCTCCACTTTCTAACCAATATCCCCCACTTTCTAAATTGTTAAAGCCACAAACTAATTTACCGAAAAATAGACGCCAGGAGCATTTATATTTGTATCGTGTAGTTTTCTCATAGTATGTTATTTGCTCCTACATCCGATTTTGCCTCCCCAGGTGTAGGAGCCTTTTTTTTGCCCGTTCCTTTCTACCTCTAAACAATTCTGAAGCACCAACCTATCTGTTTATCTCCTTATTAATTGATCAACGGAAAACCTTTCTCCACGACATTTTGACAAGTTCTCCTTTTTGAAAAGCCTTTTTCAATTATTTTTGCAAAACACTTTCAAAATATTCGTTGATGCTGCGTTCGATATGGTTTTGCATGTTTTCATTTTTATTGATCTCTACGCTTTCCGCGCAAATGTGGAACGGCCAGGATACCTTATATGGTAATGAATGGATAAACTATGACCAGGATTATTTCAAAATAACACTGGCGAAGGATGGTATTTACAGGCTTGATAGATCCACGCTTAACGATATTGGGATTCCGGTAACTTCTCTCGAACATCAACATTTTCAACTTTATCATCTGGGACAGGAAGTTCCTTTGTTTGTTTCCGCAAACGGAGGCACCCTTGCCGAAGGAGATTATATTGAATTTTATGGAGAAAAATCCAGATCAGAAATAGATCGTTTTCTTTTTTTAAACCCGGAAGAGGAAATGCTTAATCCTGACTACAGCCTTTTTTCCGATACTTCAGCTTATTTTCTAACCTGGAATACTTCATCGACAGGATTGAGGTATCAAACTGTAGATACAGATCTTACCAATTTACCTGCCAAAGAAGCCTGGTACTGGCATCAGGAAAAACTGATCCTGAAAGAAAGGCAGGTACAACAAACCTATTCCGAAGGTATTGCTGAATCAACTTATGAAAAAGGGGAAGGATTTGCTACCAATTTCAATACTTCCATGCAACATTCCCTCCCTGTCAGTGCTCCCTACACCTCAACCCAGGATAGTGCCCAATTCACCATTCGAATGGCTTCAAGCAATGGATTTTCCCATAACCTGGAAATAAACATTAACAATCAAAATTTGCTTTCTGAAGATTTTACCGGTTATCAATTAAAGGAATACATTCTTAAAAAACCCACAGATGACCTCAACAATTCAGAAGTAGTTGAAATCAGCGGAGGAACGACCAATAACGACCGGTACGCCCTGGCAAGCATTGTCCTGGAATATCCCAGAAATTTTGATTTCCAGAATTCAGACTTTTTCTCATTCAGGCTTGAAGGCAATGGAAATCCCCAATATCTTGAGATTGAAAACTTCCAGACAACACAAGAAACTATCCTTTATAATCCTGAAACTCAAACAAGACATATTGTTTCCAATGACAACGGGACGCTAAAAGTAAAAATCCCTGGTTATTCAGGCATAAGAAATTTCCATTTACAAAATTCAAACACTGGCTGGGAGCAACCTGAAATTACTCCGGTGAGTTTCATTGATTACGGAGAAATTAACGCCAACTACATTATTATCAGCAATTCAAAGCTGTATGATGATGGCAATGGAAATAATCTCGTTCAGGAATATGCTGACTACAGGAGTTCGACTGAGGGAGGAAACCATTCCGTGGTTGTTGTTGAAGCCGTTGAATTATACAATCAGTTTGCCTATGGAATTCCAAACCACCCAATCTCTATCAGAAACTTTGGGCATTTCACTAAAAAATACTGGACGAATTCTCAGTTTATGCTGATCATCGGAAAAGCCAGACAATATGATGACATTCGAACCTCTGAGCAGTTAGCCTCACCTGATAATGCCACCTATTATGTTCCTACTTTTGGCAAACCCGGCTCTGACAACCTGTTGCTTGGAAGTACCACTTCCCAGGCTCCCATATTAGCTATTGGAAGGATTCCTGCTACCTCTCCACAAGACATAAAATTTTACCTGGATAAAATAAAGTCCCACGAAGCAGGACTTCTCTCACAGGACGATCGGGATCGAAGCTGGCGAAAGGAAATCATTCATCTTGGAGGAGGAGGAAGTCCTTCGGAACAGCTTACCCTTCGTAATCACCTGGAAGAAATGGCCTCCATAATCGAACAGAATGAATTTGGGGGTAATGTGTATTCTTTTTATAAAACCAGCTCAGAACCAGTTCAGCAGTCCCAATCGGAAGAACTCACCAGCAGGATAAATGAAGGTGCATCCATAGTGACCTTCTTTGGACATTCCGGAACCGGAGGATTTGATTTCAGTATTGACGATCCTACCACTTATCAAAATACCGGCAAATACCCGCTGATGTTCTCTCTTGGTTGCTTATCGGGACAGATCCACCTGGATTTTCAAAGTGTTGGAGAAAAATTCATTTTTCAGGAAGACAAGGCAGCTTTAGGTTTTGTCGCTACAACCGGATATGGTTATATTTTCGCATTGAGTAATGCTGCTAAAAAGATTTACAACCTCTTAGGGGATGAATATTATGGAAGAGGAATAGGAGAAGTCATCCAGGAAACCTTACATCATTTTGATGCAACAACTGGTATCCCAACCCGAACACTGGTGCAACAAATGACATTGAACGGAGATCCTGCTTTTGTCGTTGCTCCCGGAAACGGTCCAGACTATAAATTCAGTATCGCAGATGTACGGTTTTCTCCGGAAATAATTGATGCTCAAAGAGACAGTTTTGATCTTTCCTTTTCTATCCTGAATATTGGACAGGCGGTAACCGATAGTTTTTGGATTGAAATTATTCGACAGTTCCCTGATGAATCCGAAGTTTTACTCAAAAAGATAAAAATCGAAGCCCCTTCCTACAATACTCCGTTGTCCTTTACCTTCCCGGTTTTAGGGACCTCTGCTATTGGAACCAATCGATTTTTCATTCAACTGGATACGGATAATGAAATAGAGGAGTTCCCTTTCCCCTATGGAGAAGAGAATAATGAGTTAACCAATACTCTTGGAGAACCCGGAGCAGAAATTTACATTTTTGCCAACCAGGTTTCTACCGTATTCCCCCGGGATTTTGGAATCATTGGAGCATCACCAGTTACATTAAAAGGGCTCACTGCTGATCCATTCGCAGAAAATACTACCTATTTATTCCAGATAGACACCACGGCCCTTTTCGACAGTCCTCTGTTGATGGAACAGAATGTTTCTGACAAGGGGGGAATTATTTCCTGGACACCTGAGATGACCTGGCTGGACACCACTGTTTACTATTGGCGGGTCGGGGCTGACACTTCTGAAGGGTTTGGCGTCATTTGGGATGAAAGCTCCTTTTTGTATCTGGAAGATCAGGGTCCTGGCTGGAATCAATCTCACTATTTCCAGTTTTTGAACAATTATTATGACAATATGGAGGTCAGGCAAGACAGCCGGCGATTTGAATACCTTGAGGACGTAAAGTTTGTTCGGATCGAAAACGGTGTATTTCCTTCCATTTGGCCAAGTATTAATTTCAACAACACCCCTTATGGTTATATCGCCTGGAATGAATCCACCAATGGTGGATTGTATATAGCGGTAATTGATTCTACCACAGCTGATCCGTGGTTAAACAACCCTCCTGGTCTTTACGGAAGCCGATTGGATAATTCCTGGGCTTACGGCTGGGGTGTTTTTCCTTTTTCCACGCAAACCGAAGCACAAAGAGAAAAGGTGATTAATTTCCTTCGGGATACCGTCCCTTCAGGTAATTACGTAGCCATCTACAGCATTCAGCATGACAATATTGATTACGAACCTGAGGAATGGGCTTTGGATTCCCTAAACCTTGGGACCAACCTTTTTCAGATTCTTGAAGAACAAGGAGCTACACAGATCAGAGCAACGGAATCTTCCGGACCTTTACCTTACATTTTCGTTTATAAAAAAGATGATGATTCTTTTCCTGTCTTAGAATCAACAGGAAACCTTACAGAACCCATGGAAGTGGTATTTGATATTCCCGGAATCTGGGATAGCGGCGGGATGCGATCCCAAATAATCGGACCTGCTTCCACCTGGGAATCTCTTTCCTGGAGTCAAAGCGAAGTGGAAAACCTGGATGAGACTAAATTGGAATTACATGGAATCAGAAATGACGCCTCCCGGGAATTATTGGTCGACGGGGTAAATGATCCTGAAACCAGTTTAGATTGGATAGCAACGTCAGAATTTCCTTTTTTGGAGCTAAAATATTCAACCATCGACACCCTCCACAGAAGTACTCCTCAACTTGATAACTGGAGAATAATGTACACTGGACTTCCTGATGCAATAATCAGTTCCAATAAACATTTTTCATTTCATCAGGATACTCTGCAACAAGGCGAACCTTTAAACCTCGAGTTTACAGTAGAAAATGTAACGCCCTACCCCATGGACAGTTTGCTTGTTTCTTTTTTAATCAAAGACACTAATAATGACATTATCCTAAAAGAAAAGCGATTTGCACCGTTACCGGAAAATGGAGAAATAATGGCAACTTTCGGTTTCGACACCAAAAACCTTGAAGGAAAACAGAGTATGATCATTCAGTTAAACCCCAATGAAGATCAACCGGAAGAAAACCTGACCAACAATACTGGTCTTATTGATTTTTATGTGGAAAAAGATCAACGAAACCCCTTATTGGATGTCACTTTTGATAATGAAAGAATTTTGGACGGAGACCTGGTTTCTTCCAAACCACATATCGTTATTTCTCTTCTGGATGAGAATGAATTTCTACCATTAGATGATACCACCCAATTGAGAATTCTGATCAAGAACCCCGGAGATATTGATGTGAGTCCTGTATATTTCGATGCTCAGGCCTTGCAATTTTTTCCCGCCGAAGAAGATCAGTTGAGTCAACAAAATAAAGCCATCGTTGAGTTTGATCCGGAATTTACGGAAAATGGAATTTATGAACTTATCGTTCAGGGAGAAGACGCTACCGGTAACCAATCAGGCTCGATCGATTACAAGGTTTCCTTCGAGGTAATCACTGAAACCAGTATTTCCAATATTCTGAATTACCCTAACCCGTTTACACACTCAACAAGATTTGTTTATACCTTAACAGGTGATGAACCGCCGCCCTATTTTTCCATCCAGATCATGACCGTTTCAGGCAGAATTGTAAGAACCTTAACCCAGGATGACCTTGGCCCATTGAAACCCGGCACCCATCAGACAGAATATGCCTGGGACGGTACCGACGAATTTGGTGATAAACTGGCCAATGGAGTTTACATTTATAAAGTAACGGTAAAAGATGAAAATGGTCAGGCTATCGATCATTTTGATAATGAAAGTACGGATCGGTTTTTCGAAAAAGGCTATGGTAAAAT
>QQUB01000884.1 GCA_008501835.1 Bacteroidota bacterium | reverse complement strand
TCCGACTTCCCGACTGCCGATCATCTTTTTGAGCAAATTGCAAACGTTGAACGTCCTAAAGAATTCGGTTGTGAGAACGGACGGGGTATTGACTTGCTTCGTTGGGGATTCTTCTATGATGAAGGTCGTATGAACCAGTTGGTTGAACATGCTTATTATAAGCTTGATGGCACAGCCTCAACAGAAGAGCTTACGGCCGAAACCGCTGACGCTTCATCGTTCCAATACTACTTTAAGGGACATGAGTATTTTCCAATACATCAATCCACCCTTAATGCGAACCCTAACCTCGTAGGTAATTCGGCGAACAATAACGAAGATAACGGGCCTGCTTTCTTAGCTAAATACAGTATTCACCCTGTTATCAATTAGAAACCATTTGCGTAAATTAAAGACTTCCTTATCGACATTTTTTTGTTGATAAGGAAGTCATTTAGAATCGTTCAAAACCTGGCTGCTTCGCTTCGGCAAGCCCGAAAAAATCCAACAATTTTTTGAGGATTTAATTTTTTGAACAGGACCTAATAAATATTTGATATGAGTCTTAAATCTTTACTGATTTTATCCATCAGTATTTTTGCTCTATCTTTTTTAGGGTGCAAAAAGGATGATATTGTACCTGATGATAATCCTGATACAGAACCAGGTTTTACTATTCCAACCTATGCCGACGATTACTCATCGATAGCATCGTGGTCAAACCGGAATGAATGGAATCTTGCTAACGTCCACGATCCTTCGGTTGCTTTTTACGATGGTTATTATTACATGTACGCCACAGATGCTTCGTATGGAAATGAGCATGAAGGACATGGTCATTTTCAAGGCAAACGTTCCACCGATCTGGTCAATTGGCAATGGGTGGGCGGACCTTTTTATGAGGCGCCAGCATGGGTAGCAGATTCCCTCAATGATATTCGATCCCGCATGGGGCTCGATGCCATTCCGGAAGACGAAATAAGGTATGGTTACTGGGCACCAGTAGTACGCCGGGTCAACGTCGGAGGACAGGAGAAATTGCGCATGTACTACAGCATTGTTATTGATAACTACATCGAATCCGGCAATGCCAATATCCCTGGCAATTTTGATGGAAGCTGGACAGAACGCGCCTTTATAGGTATGTGCGAATCGACTGATCCCGCCGGAGCTGAATGGATCGATAAGGGGTTCGTCACCAGTTCGTCATCAGATCGGGGTTTAGATTACAGCCGCGCCAGTTTAACAGATTGGAGTGCTTATTTTTATTATAATGCCATAGATCCAACGTATTTAGAAACACCTGATGGGAAACATTACCTGATCCATGGTTCGTGGCACAGTGGCTATGCCCTGTTGCAAGTTGATCCAATAACAGGAAAGCCACTCAATCAACTCGGGGAACCTTACGCTGGCAGTGCAAGTGAATTAGCCACCAGGTATGGTGTAAGAATCGGGACCCGTACAGCCTCGTCGCGCTGGCAAGGTAGCGAAGCTCCTGAAATAATTTATAAAGATGGATATTACTATTTGTTCCTGGCCTACGATGCCCTTGATGTACCATACAATACGCGAGTGGTCAGAAGTGAAAACATTGAAGGTCCATACTACGATATCACCGGCCGCAACTTTACCAACGGTGAAGGTGACTGTTACCCTATAGTTACCCACCCTTACAAATTTAACCTTAGCTACGGTTGGGTAGGAATATCGCACTGCTGTGTCTTCCAAAAGGAAAATACCGACGAATGGTTTTATATGTCGCAAGGACGATTGCCCGCAAACGTTGGCGGCAACCCTTACTCCAATGCTATTATGATGGGACACGTTCGCCGGATTGTATGGTGCCCTGCATCTCCAGGTGAACCTGACAACCTCTGGCCAATAGCGCTGCCGGAACGTTATGCCGGTGTACCTGATTACGGAACTATTACCAAAGATTCCCTGATAGGAACATGGGAGCACATAAATCTTAACTACACCTACGCTCAACAAAGTGTTGCTTCTGCGCTAACTCTCAATGCTGATGGTACGATGTCAGGAGCATTGACAGGTAATTGGAGTTACGATGAAACAAAAAAACAACTCACATTGGGCAACGTCGTAGTGTGTGTTGAACGTGAAGTTGATTGGGAAGCCAATCCGCGTGCTGTTACTTTTGTTTATGCCGGAACTGAAAAAAATTTAAATGCAACCTATTGGGGCAAAAAGACTGAATAACCAATATTACATTAATAAAACGACAAACGAACTATCATTTTCTCTTATTAAAAGTGTCCAATTATGAAAAAGCCTTTATTCTTTCTTATTCTTTTAACGATGACTCTTTCCTTCCAGGGTCTTATAGCACAGGAGAAAACTACTGTTGTAGTCAAACAAGCTGAAAATGCTCCGGTGATCAGCAAACATATATATGGTCATTTTGCGGAACACCTCGGCAGGTGTATTTATGGTGGATTCTATGTAGGAGAAGATAGTGCCATTCCCAACACAGCAGGTGTGCGAAACGATGTGGTCGAAGCTTTACGCGACCTGAAGATCCCGAACCTTCGCTGGCCGGGTGGTTGTTTTGCCGATACCTATCACTGGAAAGACGGCATTGGTCCCCGGGAAGAACGTCCCTCCATCCTTAATATCTGGTGGGGTAACGTCAGGGAGGATAATAGTTTTGGAACCCATGAATTCTTAAATATGTGTGAATTGCTGGAAACAGAGCCATACCTCTCTGCCAATGTAGGTAGTGGTACGCCGCAGGAATTCGCAGATTGGATCAAATACACCAACCACCCTGCGGGCTCTAGTCCTATGCCGGAGTTAAGAGAGGAGAATGGCAGGAAGGATCCATGGAAAGTCAAATTTTGGGGAGTGGGCAATGAAGCCTGGGGATGTGGTGGCAATATGACCCCGCAGTATTATTCAGATGTATACCGGAGATTCGCTACTTTTTCTACCGATTGGAGAAATTCCGATGGTTTGGTCCGGATCGCTTCCGGTGCCAGTAGCCATGATTATAACTGGACCGAGGTATTGATGAAGAATATTCCTAAAAACCTGATAGAAGCCATAGCCCTGCACCACTATTCCGTGATCGACTGGGGAGCAAAAGGGCCGGCTAAAGATTTTACCGAAGAGCACTATTTCACCACCATGAAGAGAGCCCTGGAAATGGAGGAATTGGTCCGCAAGCATGTCGCCATTATGGACAAATATGACAAAGACAAAAAAGTCGCTTTATTTGTCGATGAATGGGGTGGGTGGTATGATGTGGAACCCGGTACGAATCCGGGATTCTTATACCAACAGAATACTATGCGTGACGCTATGATCGCTGGAACGACACTGAATACCTTCAATAATCATGCAGACCGTGTCAAAATGGCTAATCTGGCCCAGGCAGTCAACGTATTGCAGGCAGTGATCCTTACAGAGGAAGAGAAAATGATCCTCACACCGACATACCATGTGATGAAGATGTACAATGTACATCAGGAAGCCAAATTGATTCCGACAAAGCTTGAGTCGCCAAAGTACTCCTATGAGGGAGAATCATTACCTGCGCTTTCGCTTTCAGCTTCACAAGATAAACAAGGAAAAGTCCATTTTTCATTTGTTAATATAGATGCTCATAAAACTCATACCATAGAGTTGGATTTGAGTGGTTTGGACATAAAAAAAGTGACCGGAAAGATTTTAAGATCGGATAAATTACAGGATCACAATTCATTTGATAATCCTGATAAGGTGAAACCATCTGCTTTCAAGGATTTCGGCCTTAAAAGTGGTCGGTTACTAATATCCGTTCCTCCATTTTCTGTAGTAGTGCTGGAGGGAACAAAATAATTAATATGTTTCACTTAAATATGCTTAAAAAAGGACTTTGGGTTTTAATAGCTTTCGTTTCTGTCCTCTGCTTTAATGGCTGTAAGGACGGCGCTATGGACGATGATATATTAATCCCACCGGATGATTTTGATATCAATTCAATTACAGATACATATTATGATCTGGCATCTGCCGAACTGGCGTATGATTGGGGTCCTTACAATGTCCACGATCCCTCTATTATTAAAGTGAATGGAACCTATTATTGTTACAATACAGATGTGGCTTTTGGAACGGCGATAAGGCCTGGTATTCAGATCAGAAGATCCAAAGACCTTATTGACTGGGATTTTGTTGGTTGGGTTTTTGATGATATTCCTGCCAAGGGGAAGGAATATATCGAAAGTAAGGGAGCAACTCCAAATAACAGTCTCTGGGCTCCCTACATAATGAAGGTTGGTGACGAATTTCGGTTGTATTATTCGCTGGCATCCAACGTTGGGCGGGTGAGCTGTATTGGTCTCGCAACCTCTACCTCGCCCATCGGGTCATGGGTGGAACAAGACGTTGTCGTGACCTCAGCCAATGACGGAACTACCCATACCAATGCCATTGATCCCACCGTATTGGTAGATCAGTCCGGAGAGCATTGGATGTATTATGGTTCTTCCTGGGATGCCATTTATTCGCTCAAACTGGATGCAGCTACCGGACTTGCCGAAAACCCGGGGAGCAAAGGTGAACGCATTGCTCACAGAGGTTTTACGGGTAATACTATCAACGGTAATATTGAAGGACCCGAGATCATTTATAATGATGAATTTGGCAAATACTACCTTTTCATTGCTTATGACTGGCTGGAAACAAAATACAATGTACGGGTAGGTCGGAGTGATTCTCCCGAAGGGCCGTTCTATGATATCAATGGTGTGGATATGAATATTAAATCAGACAATACACCTATGATCCTGGCGCCATATCGCTTTGATGGGCATTCCGGTTGGCAGGGAGTTTCCCATCCTTCCGTGTTTTCTGATGGAGAAGGTCAGTTTTTTATGGCTCACCAGGGCAGGCCGGGTGTTAATAAATACTTTATGGTATTACATGTTCGAAAGATCTTTTGGACAGAGGATGGGTGGCCTGTTGTATCTCCGGAGCGCTATGCAGCTGTTGACCAGACACCGGTAATGGAAGAGGAATTGGTTGGTAATTACGAGCAAATTGTGTTTGGATACCAGATAGTACCAGGTTTTGCAGATACACAGACTTCACCTGATTTCCAGGATTCTGTACCCATGGAACTCAATGCAGATGGATCTATCAATGGAGATGCAGGACAAAGCTGGAGCTACGATCCTCCCTGGCTGACTCTCAACTGGAACGGTGGCTGGACGGATGTCTTGCATGTGGAAAGAGGAAGGGACTGGGAGAAAAAAGTTACTTCGACCATTTTGTTTACCGGGCTTAATAATGCCGGAACAGCTATCTGGGCAAAGAAAATTGATTGATTTTTATAATAAATGAAAACCTCCAACCAAAGGAGCATAGAGATGATGCATTGTCGTTGAATTCTTTGTTTTCCAATGAGCATAAAAGTAGGAAAAAAGGAACCAGACAGTCGAAGGGTGGGAGCGATTCAATAACCAACACAAACCATGCAAAGAATATTTTATTTCCTATTGTTTTTGGCATTGGGGTGGGCTTGTAACACACCTGCTGCAGATGATGTGGAGGCTATAAGTTCCACAGAGCATCAGGATCAACCGCTTCAGATCAATAACCCGATCATCAAAGATCAATTCACTGCCGATCCAGCTGCCCTCGTTTACAACGATACTGTTTTTTTATACGCCGGACATGATGAAGCGGAAACCGATTTTCATTTTTACAAAATGAACGAATGGCTGGTCTTTTCCTCCACCGATATGGTGAACTGGCAACGCTATCCTGTACCATTAAAGGTTGCGGATTTCGAATGGTCCAGTGGAGATGCCTGGGCGGCTGAGGTCATCGAAAAGGACGGAAAATTCTATTGGTATGTGACGGTTTCCCATGCGACTATTGAAGGGAAAGCAATTGGAGTTGCAGTGGCAGATAGCCCTACAGGTCCCTTTAAGGATGCTTTAGGCAAAGCGCTGATCAGCAACGATATGACCAAAGCAACGGATATCAGCTGGGACGATATAGACCCGACGGTATTCATCGATGATAATGGACAAGCTTATCTTTTCTGGGGAAATACAGTCTGTTATTATGCCAAACTAAAAGATAATATGATCGAACTGGATGGTCCAATTGAAACTATAGAGCTCCCAAACTTTACGGAAGCTCCATGGATTCACAAACGTGGCGACTGGTACTACCTTTCCTATGCTTATCAGTTTCCTGAAAAGACCGCCTATGCCATGAGCCGCTCTATCACAGGCCCCTGGGAATTCAAAGGCATAATCAATGAGCTGGCAGGAAATTGTAACACCAACCACCAGGCCATAATCGAATATAAAGGAACACCTTATTTCATCTATCATACCGGAGGCATTCAACCATTTGGAGGAAGTTTCAGAAGGTCTGTTTGTATTGACTATTTGTATTACAATGCTGACAGTACCCTGAAAAGAGTAGTGATGACGAGTGAAGGAATTCAAAAATAAATAACTATGCGTATCAATTGGATTTTTGTTGGGATTCTTTTTTGGAGTGTAAACTCCTGTGCACAACATCGGCCCATCGTTCATGACCCTGTTGTAGCTAAAGAGGGCGATACTTTCTATTTGTTCTGTACCGGCCCCGGAATCACGAGTTTTACTTCCAAAGATTTAAAAAACTGGAAGCAGGCTGATCCCGTCTTTTCGGAAAGCCCGGATTGGGCATTGGATGTAGCCCCTGGCTTTAATGGTCATATTTGGGCGCCGGATATCACCCTTTATAAAGGAACTTACTATTTGTATTATTCTATTTCCGCTTTTGGAAAAAATACATCGGCCATTGGCCTGGTGACCAATACCACTTTAAATCCGGAAAATGAAAACTATAAATGGATCGATCAGGGTATTGTCATTCAATCTGTTCCCAACAGGGACCTATGGAATGCCATTGATCCTAATTTGATTTTCGATGAGGAAGGAACTCCATGGTTTTCATTTGGCTCCTTTTGGAGTGGGTTGAAAATGTTCAAAATGGCTCCGGATTTGAAGTCTCCGGCACAACCTGAGCAATGGTACACTATTGCCCGAAGGGACAGGAATAGCGGTTTGCAGGACGATGACCCCGGAAACGCAGCTTTGGAAGGTCCGTTCATCTTTAAAAAAGGGGAATATTACTATCAGTTCTTGTCCTGGGATTTTTGTTGCCGGGGTGAAAATAGTACTTATAAACTGGTCGTTGGCCGTTCAAAATCAGTTACGGGTCCCTATGTTGATAAAGAAGGGAAAGAACTCAGCAAAGGCGGAGCTTCTTTAGTGATCGAAGGAGATAGTGACTGGTATGGGAAAGGCCACAATAGCGTTTACACATTTGATGGAAAAGACTATTGTTTTTTACACGGGTATGATGCGGGTGATAATGGAAAACCAAAACTGCTGGTCATGGAAGTATTCTGGAAGGATGGCTGGCCAGTATTAAAACCATTGAAATAGTATGAAAACAGTAAATACCATTGGCTTAGTTGCCCTTATTTTTCTCCTGGGACTCAGTTGTAATTCAGATACGGCTCAAAATGTCCAGGAAGCTCAAACAGGTTATCAAATACAGGCAGTCGATATCAGAAACGTCAAAGTGACTGATCAATTTTGGTTGCCTGTCATTAAGAGAGTCCAGGAAAAGACCATCGAATACGCAATAGAGAAATGTGCTGAAGAAGGGCGTTTTGATAATTTCCTGATGGCGGGAGGCCAAATGGAAGGAACCACCAGAGGAGAGATGCCTTTTGATGATACCGATGTTTACAAGATCATTGAAGGAGCCTCCAATTCCCTGATCAGCGCACCGAATGAAGAATTAGAGTTATTGCTGGATTCTCTCATTGCCATTATTGCGGTGGGGCAGGAAGAGGATGGTTACCTGACTACCTGGAGGACCATTGATCCGGCAAATCCACCTGCCCCCTGGGTGGAGGTGAAGGAAGGCAAAAGGTGGGAGTCTCTGGCTGCCAGCCATGAAATGTACAATCCCGGGCATTTATATGAAGCTGCCTATACACACTATCTTGCCACAGGAAAGCAGAACTTTCTTGACATCGCCCTGAAAAATGCAGATCTGATGGTGAGGACATTTGGTGATGGTGATAATAAAATAGCCACTGTTCCCGGTCACCAGATCATTGAGACCGGATTGATCAAATTGTACAGGATCACAGGAAATGAAGAATACCTTAACCTGGCGAAATACTTCCTTGACAACCGTGGAAACCCGGAAAATCATCCTCTGTTTGGCCCCTATTCTCAGGACCACATCCCTGTCGTCGAACAGGATGAAGTGGTTGGCCATGCCGTAAGAGCTGTTTATATGTACGCAGCAATGACTGATATAGCTGCGATCATGGATGATTCAGCTTATCTGGCGGCCGTCCATAATTTATGGCATAATATGGTGGAGAAGAAAATGTATATCACAGGTGGTATCGGTGCCCGCCATGAAGGGGAGTCGTTTGGAGAGAATTATGAATTACCCAACCTGACAGCATACAGTGAAACCTGTGCTGCCATCGGTGATGTTTACTGGAATCAGCGTTTGTTCAACCTTTCAGGGGATGTGAAATATTTTGACGTTATCGAGCGCACGCTATACAATGGTCTTATCTCAGGACTTTCATTGGATGGTACCCATTTTTTCTATCCCAATGCCCTGGAATCAGATGGTAAGTATCAATCAAACCGTGGTGCATGTACGCGGCAAGGCTGGTTCGATTGTTCCTGTTGTCCAACCAATATCATTCGCTTTGTTCCTGCTATTCCGGGATTGATCTATTCAAAATCCGATGAGGAGATATTTGTTAACCTATATGCTTCCAGTGAAGCGGATATCGATTTTGAAGGTCAAATGATCAAACTGTCCCAATCGACCAATTATCCCTGGGATGGTCGGGTGGAAATCAAAGTTGAGCCTGAAGAAGATTCGGAATTCACCATCAAGCTCAGGGTCCCGGGGTGGAGCAGAAATGAGGTATTGCCTGGAGATCTTTACACCTATGCTGATTCAAAAAATCAGCCCGCTTCATTGACGATCAATGGGGAACCAATAGATACAGAACCAATAGACGGCTATTTTATACTCAAAAGGCAATGGAAAAATAATGATGTGATTGAAATCGATTTCCCGATGGAAGTCCGTTTTGTCAAAGCTAACGAAAAGGTGGAAGAGGACAAGGGTAAATTAAGTCTTGAATATGGTCCGTTGGTCTATGCAGTGGAAGAGATAGACAATCCCGGTTTCGATGCCATCACCCTATCAGTGGACGATGAATACACCGTTCAAAAGGAAGATATTTTATTGGGAGTGAACACCATCACGAACAGTCAATTAAAAGCTATTCCTTATTATGCCTGGTCAAACAGGGGCGTTGGGAAAATGAAGGTCTGGTTGGAGGGTAAGCAATTTTAAAAAACAGAAAAGAATATATGAAAAACAATAGTCAAAAGTTAAGTGTCCTGGAGAAAATAGGGTACGGATCCGGTGATGCAGCTGTTAACGTGGTTATTTCTGCCATGTTCCTCATCATCATGTTTTTTTATACCGATGTATTTGGTATAAAAGCAAAAGATGTTGCCCTCTTATTCTTATTGGTAAGGATTATTGATGCGGTAACTGATCCCCTGATGGGCCTTCTTACCGATAAGGTGAAAACAAAATGGGGGCGTTTCAGGCATTATTTCCTGTTTCTGTCAGTACCTTTTGGTATCTCGGTTTTTCTTACTTTCTCTACACCGGATTTTGACTATGCAGGTAAACTCGTTTATGCCTATATCACCTACATATTCATGACGCTAATGTTTACTTCCGTCACGATTCCCTACATTTCCTTCATCAGCGTACTGACCAGTGATCCACAGGAAAAGCTTTCAGCCAATGCTTATAGGCTATTCTTTGCCAAGGTTGCAGCTTTTCTGGTTTCAATCGTAGTGCCGATACTTGCAAAGGAATTGGGTAAAGATGATATTGCCCGGGGATACCAACTGGCCATGGGCATTATGGCGCTTATGGGAACATTACTTTTCCTGTTTTCTTTCTTTACCACCAGGGAGCGTGTTGAACATATTGTTGACAAAACCCCATTATGGGAACAATTCAAACTGCTTGTAAAAAACGGGCAGTGGACACTTTTGTTCGGGGTATGTTTTTTCGGAACTGTGGGATATGTGATTCGTAATTCTGTTGCTATTTATTATGCCAAATACTTTTTGGGAGGCAGTGAATATATTCAGTCGGCCTTTATGGCAACTGGGGTTGTAGCAGCAATTTTAGCGATGCCGGCCTCCAATTTGATCACAAAATATTATTGTAAGGTGAAACTATTCAAGTGGTCTCAACTCGCAGTCGGAGTAATCAGTCTGATAATGTTATTGGCCATAAAGCCAGGGAATATGCTTTTGGCATTTCCTCTCTATTTTATGCTCTCATTCATCGTTGATTTGCATGCACCTATTTTCTGGTCAG
>QQUB01000135.1 GCA_008501835.1 Bacteroidota bacterium | reverse complement strand
ACTTTGATGGTGGTGACCTTTGTAAACGCTTCTCTGCTTACGCTGACGGAATCAGTCGGGGTCATTATGGGAGCCAATATCGGCACAACGGTTACGGCCTGGGTAATCACCATTCTTGGATTTAAGGTCAGTATGGCGGCCATTGCTCTTCCCTTAGTTGGGCTGGGATTTCTACTCAGTTTTTCCAAAAAGCCCAAAAGGCGCCATTGGGGTGGCTTCATCGTAGGATTTGCCATTCTTTTTATCGGGCTTCAGTTCCTTAAAGAATCGGTTCCGGATATAAAAGATAATCCACAAATACTGGAATGGCTGAAAGCCTATACAGATCTTGGATTTGCCTCCGTGCTCCTCTTTTTAGCACTTGGCACCATCCTGACCATAATAATTCAATCCTCCAGTGCAACCATGGCCTTAACCCTGGTTATGTGTTACGAAGGCTGGATACCTTTCGACATGGCAGCAGCAATGGTACTCGGGGAAAATATTGGTACAACCATCACCGCCAACCTCGCAGCATTGGTAGCTAACGACAACGCCAAACGTACGGCCAGGGCACATCTGATCTTCAATACTTTGGGAGTAATATGGATGCTGATCTTTTTTGTTCCCTTCCTTAATGGTATTGATTGGTTTGTAAGCCAGGACGGCAAAGCTTCTCCATTTCAATCCTCTGTAGCTATTCCGGTTGCCCTTTCTGTTTTCCACACTGCATTTAATATCACTAACACCTTCGTTTTGGCATGGTTTGTTCCTTTAATTGTAAGAATGGTGATTTGGTTAATTCCCTACAAGCAACAATTGGAACCTGCTGTTGACGTTCCCAAATATCTCAGCGAAAGTGTACTCAAGTACCCTCAGACCGCCATAAGGGCCCTGGTTAATGAATCGAAAAGATTGCTGGAAGGACCCGCTTTCAAAATTGTAGCTCATGCCCTGAGTTTACATAGAGGCGATATAAAATCCTCTTTAAAACCTAAAAAACTCGTGAGATCTTCTAAAGAAAAAATAGATATTGATATTGATAATATCTATTATTCACGAGTAAAAACCATTTATAGTCAGATCATTGAATTTGGCACCAAAGTATTATCCAAATTCAGCCTCCCTGTTGAAAAAGCGGAGGTTGTCAATAAAATAAAAGTTGCCAACAGACTTATCGTTGAAGTAATTAAAGATGCTCAGGGTCTGCAAAACAATGTCAATAAATACATGGTCTCAGATAACGAATATATTCAAAAAGAATATGATAAACTTCGTAAAAAAATAACCCAGGTCCTTAGGGAAATATACCTGACCGGAGTAGATAAAAACCCTACGGTACATTTAGATAAATTGAAAAAGCTCAGGGAGAAAGCTCAAAAAAGCGATATCCTTGTTGATGGCACCCTTGACAAACTGATCAGAAACAACCTGATCACCAGTGAAATGGCTACTTCACTGGCAAATGATAGTGAAAACGTAGCAGGCATTTGTAAAAACCTTATTGAAGCTGCTGAATTACTTTACATCAGAAGTGATTCCATTCTAGAAGGTCTCGGTAATGGCAAAAAAGAAGCAGCTCTGGTACAGTAAAACAGCTGATATTTATTCCTACTGGAAACCCTACAAGGATTATTGTTCAGGCTGCAGTCCTTTCAATCGGTCAATCGCCAGTTGGTAGTCAGGCTTAAACGTCAAAGACTGAACGTAATTTTTCTTTGCCTGTTCGATATCTCCCATTTTTTCCAGTGCCATACCTCGGAAGAAAAAAGCTTTGTAATGAACAGGATCGACACCGATCGTCAGGTCAAACATTCCTTTCGCAGCTTCTAATGAATCCAGCTCCATGTATAACAAACCCGCATTGAAGTAGGCTTCTTCATACTGTTGATCTATCAGGCCAATGCTCTTATACAAATCAATCGCTTCCAAAAGATTATCCTGGTCTCGCAGAAAATCTGCTTTGGCATGAATGATTAGCGGATCGGCTGGGTCAATATCCAGAGCCGTATCAAAATACTGAGCGGCCCTTTCCGGATCGATCTCCGCATACAATTGTCCAAGGTTGACCCATCCGTCAATCAGATCAGGATCATAATTGACTGCTTTCTGGAAACTGTTGATGGCCCGGTTTCTATCACCCAATTCCTTGAAATTAACTCCGAACATAAAAAAGGCCTCCGCATTCTGAGGGTCGCGTTGCAGAATCTGGTCAATGGTCCTCATCGACTCTTCATGCATGGTCAGGATATGGTAGAATTCAGATAACTTTAATAGGGTAAGAATGCTGTCAGGATACATAGCCGCAACATTTTCCATGGTTTCCAGCGCCTTTTTGGATTTGTAATAATCCAGATAGATATCTGCGAGCAAATGATGAAATCCAATATTGGCGGAATCCAATGCAAGCGCCTTATTCATATCGGCAATGGCCTCATCATAACCTTCATTTTCATAAAAAACAGAAGCCCTTTGTGCATACAATCCCGGGTTATTAGCGTCCCGGGCAATTTCACCAGATAATTTATCGATGGTGGGATTTCCGGTAAGCGGGATATCAGGCGTTGCATTTTTGTCACCACCGTTACAGGCAGCAAAGAAAACGACAAACAACAAACTCAATAAAAGTGTTATGGTTTTGACTTGCATGGTTATTTTTAGATTTTAGAAGTCCCAAAATTAGCATCTTTATCTTTTACCAACGGATAAGGCTCAAAAAAATGATAAAAGTAAAGGCAAAATATCAAATCCGGAGCATTTTACTGTTACTCACATGCACACTCTTCTCTGGGTCAACACAGGCTCAGGAGCCTCTTGATGCCATAAGACTAGGAGGGCAGGGTATAGAGTCTTTGGATCATCTGCAGTTTCTTCCCAATGGGAACAAATTGATTGCCGGAACGTTCGATAATACTTTTGATATTAATGAGTATACACTGGAGCATATTGGTGAAAACGATATTTTCCTGGCAACACTCAATCCTGACAATGGGGCAGAATGGACCATCAGTTTTGGCAGTGATTTTGATGATGAAGTTACCGGGATAGCTCTTACAGGCAATGCCATTTTTGCCACGGGAAGCTTTTGGCTGGAAGTCCAGCTGGGTGACACTATTTTAGAAAGCTCCAAAAGCCCCAAAGGCCTGTACCTGTCAAGCATAGATCCCGAAACCGGCGATTTTAACTGGTCTCAAACCATTGAAGGCTCTGATGTGAAAATAACTACTGACCTTGAAACCCGAAATGATAATCTTTTCCTTTCCGGTTATTTTTCAGATACCCTTTTTATCGGCGACACGCTTTTGGTTGCCAATTCAGACACTGATATGTTTTTGGCTTCATTTGATATAGATGGCATTTTCAGCTGGGCTTTCAATATTGGGTATTCGGGGGTAAATAAAATACTTGAAACAGCAACGCTTTCAAATGGCAACATCATCGTTGGAGGAGTATTTAACGATACCCTTCAAATTGCGGATACCGTATTGGTGGCTGAAACTTTTGATGATGATGTATTTCTTGCTGGGTTTTCCCCGGAAGGAATGCCCTTATGGGCCAAAAAAGCAGGAGGTGTTCACGAAGAAAATATCACCAGTCTTAAAACAGACGACCAGGACCAGATTTATGCAAGCGGTCATTTTGTCGGAGTAATGGACATGGGGAACGGCCAGTCCATTCAAAGCAGTACCGGCTGGGCGGATCTTTTTGTGTTGAAATACAGTGCTGATGGAGAGATCATCCATGCGAGCAGATTTGGTGGAGATGAATTACAGCACAATACTGCCCTGGAAGTTACCAATGATAATATTTTTCTAACGGGTACCTACCGTGGAGAAATGACAGTGGGTGCTGACAATTTCAATGCAGGCAATAATACTGCCGGTTATGTGCTTCGTCTGGATCACAATCTTGACCCTCAGACGGGTTGGACACTTAAGTCATTTTCCAATAGTGTTTTCCCAACTTGCCTTGTTTCCAACAGCGATGGGAACTTTATACTAGGTGGCGGTTATGGTAAAGCGATTTCAGGAATAGAAATACTGGATTCTCCCATGGGATTATTTGATATTTTCCTCCTGACTTATCCTGAGGATGCGGTAAATGCTGCCCGGGATTTTCAACTGGCTATTGATCTGAAAGTTTTTCCAAATCCCACTGCAGATAAGCTATACCTGAATACTTTCCTGGAAAATTTTTCAGTCGAAATCCTGGATAATAACGGTAAAGTAATTTATCGCAGTTTAAACGAACACCAGCTCGAGATGAGCCAATATCCGGCTGGGGTGTACTTTTTAAGGGTCAGTTCAAAAGGTTCACAAAAAATTGCAAAAGTGATTGTTGTGGATTGATAGTAATCGCTTACCAAAGAGTGTAAAGAGTTGTTCCAATCATTTTCGTATCTTTAAAAGACAAACCCGTTTTGGGGAACACCTAACATAAACCTAAAATCCTCCTGCCATGAAAAACATAGCCCTTCGTCTGCTTATTATTTTTACTCTTCTGGGAATTTTAAGTTGTCAGCCAAAAACTGCTAATAATCAACAGGATAATAACCCTGTTGAAAGCACTGACACTTTACAAAATGAACCGATTGACACCACATCACAGGTTGGTCAAAACTCAGATTCGGATAACGACAATACCGCTACAAAAGTTTACGGGATAGACGTTTCCAAGTATCAGGGTGGTGAACTGGATCATTTAGATTTCAAGGCTGAAGCAATTAGTTTTGTCATCGTCAGAGTTACTGAAGGCATAACCTATACGGATACTAGTTTCACTCGAAACTGGACTGATGTAAAAAATGCAGGGTTAATAAGAGGAGCCTATCATTTCTACAGATCCAACGATGCTCCCGGTCTACAGGTAAATCATTTCCTGTCAACCATAACTAACCTTGAGAAATCAGACCTGCCACCAATAATAGATTTCGAAGAAAGCAGCATAGTAGGAAATCCCTCCACAGAAGCCGTTCAAAAAAATCTATTGGCCTTTCTGAAGGAAATTGAAAACAAATCTGCCAGGAAACCAATTATCTATACAGATATCAATACCGGCAATAAATATTTAACCCAATCTGAGTTTTCTGACTACCCTTTGTGGGTTGCCAACTACACTTCCAGTGAACAACCGGACCTTCCGAAAATATGGAAAGAAAAAGGGTGGGCCTTCTGGCAAAAATCTGGCAGCTACAAGATTGGAAATACAACTAATGACTACGATGTTTTTAATGGAAGCTTAGACGATCTAAAAGCTTTTATTCAGGAGCATTGATTAAATTTTTATCAGATCTTTCCTCCGACAAGGTAACGCCTTCTGCCATCCCTCAGGCTTGAGCAAAGGCATCACCTTGGAAAAATTCTCTTATTCTCTGCGAAACTCTGCGCTCCTCCGCGGTACTCTGCGGTATAATCCTCTGCGCCCTCTTGCAAGTATTAATCCTGAGGTAAAGTATATGGCCAATCATCAATCTTCATAAATTCAGGAAAATCTTTGTCGCACCAAATCCTGACTTTTTCAGGCACCTTCCTTTCCCTGTCATCGTCATAAGCTATTATTTCCTTGTCATCTAATGAATAGCGAACTTCAGAAGTAATCTCAGTATCAACTTTGAATTTTCTTTGACTGACTACTGTCCCAATTATAAGCAAAGCTTTTTTTCTAAGCTCTGATTCTTTGAGCTTACTCTTAAACCGCAAATACATTATGAAACAAAAAAATCCCACAAAGAAATTTGCAATCAAAACATTTACCACCTTTAACTCCGACAGGGATAATGCAAAAAAACTTAACATAAAGAAAACTCCGGCAACAAAAAACAGTAAATACTTCCGTTTAAATAATTTATGACGGGCCCATACCATCCTCCCAATTAAACCAATTTTGAATCCGATGTTTTGTCCTTCAATAAAATAATAGGGGTGATTTAACTTTACAATAAAAAAGTGGCCTTCTTCACTACTTATTTCATACAAAAATGATGTTTCTTCATACTCATTGACCTGGGCCTTAATCTCTTTTACAACCCCCTTCCTCAGCTTTGAGAATAGCCCTTCCAACAAAAAACCAACGATTACCAAGCCATAAAAGCCCAACAAAAGGTAATCAATTAAAATATCTTCATTCATTTCTCATCCAGGGTTCATTTATTAAAACACTCTTTTTCTCTGCGAAACTCGGCGCTCCTCCGCGGTACTCTGCGTAACAACCCTCTGCGCCCTCCTTTCTTCTCCAATAATGGTATGGCCTTTCATCCCCAGAACCACGCCAGGGCAATACCTTAATCATTCCCGCTCATAAACAGCCCACAATTTCCGCTTTTTCCCAAAACAATAAGCCCGTTCAAATTCAGGAAACTCCGGCGCAAACCGTTCCACCATATCAAAGGAAAAAGCTTTTAGGCGGCAATACAGATTATCAATATAATGGATTTCCCCAAAGGTATTTTCAGCCAGACAGCCGTATTCTGCAAAAGCGTTTACATTGTTGAGTTGTGCATCCAAAAAGGTCAAAATATTTATGGTAGTTCCCTGCTGACCTACCTGGGTCGCCCATTCGCAAATATCCAGTCCTTCTGCCTTACAAATATTCGCCCCGTCACTGACCAGAAAAATACTCCGGCGAACAGAATCCTGCTCAGAAAACAACTCCGTTGAAGATTTGAGAATATTGAGCAAAGGAGTGGTCCCATCCGGTGTCAGGAACTGCATATCCCAGATGAGGTCCCTTCGTAATTTTTCTCCAGCGGGCACCCAAAGCCGGGGTTCGGTTCCACAATCCCCACCAATGGTCCCTATACCAATCCTTACTTCCGGATCAATATTTCGCATCAGATACAACACGGTTTCCCGCATCACTTCAAAACGGGTCTTGCCCATACAGATCACATCCTCCATCACCATCGATCCGGAAATATCCAGCATAAAAACGATCTCATCATAGACCTGAAAATTTATGGACTGGTGCACATCCTGAGGGAGGGAAACATAAGCTTGCTCAGCTCTTCTTTGCAACATAGCCGTACTATCAAAAACCAAAGGGTATTTTATTCCCAAAGAATCGGTCATCAATTTAAGGTTCTTTCTCGCCACCGGGTTTGCTGGATCATATTTAAGGGATTCCTTGAGCGTTTCGACGGCCTTTTCCATATCAGCTTCTTTGATATGAAAATGCCGGTCCACATCACCTTTGCTATAACTGTTGCTGGATTGATTCATAAACTGTGCATAAGCGAGCGCATTATATAGTGCACCGATCAATTTGGTGTTCCCGATCTTGATTTGCCTGTTCAGGCTTTGCCTGAAAAAGCGGGCGGCCTGATTGTAATCCTTTGCGTAACAGTGTATCAATCCTCCTGAATAGGCAAGGGTTGCTCTTTTTTGATCGTAATCCGGATCAAGTTTGTTGAACAATCCACTACTGCGTTCAAAAATCCGGATCGCTTTTTCCACCTCTCCTGCCTGCGCAAGACTCACGGCATATGATAACGCAATACTATAATTCTGTGGAACAATTTCATGAGCTTTCCCAAACTGACGGCTGGCTTCCCGGTATAGACCTTCTTCATAGCTGATAGTTCCCCGAAAGAAATGTTTGTAAGCTCTTTTCTGGCTGCCGGGAGGAGCCGCAAAAGCAAAACAAATAAAGATGAGTGATATCAGAGAAAACCTGGTCAGCATAAATATTCAATTGGGTGCAAAGATAAATACATTGAAGGACAAAAGGGTTAAAGGACTAAAGGACATCATTATTGTTTAAAACCTGGAATGAATCAATGGTTCACAAGAAGAAAAGCCCTAAAAAGCATACTTAAAATCTACGTTTCAACTTCTGTCCCTTAGTCCCTCTGTCCTCATGTCCTTCTTTCAACAGCTTAATTTATTGATACTTAGCCCTTTTGTTGGTCAAAATAATATTTTGCACTAACTTTGCGCGCTGAACGAAAAACACTATGGCTTCCCAATCGGTTTTAGGCGGAGCCATTCTTTTTGTAAAATCTGAAAATATTAGAATTATGAATCTTGCTTACGCTATTCCTGTATTTGGGATTTTAGCCTTATTATTTACCTTCATCCGCTCTGGATGGGTATCAAAACAAGATGCCGGAACTGATCGCATGAAGCGTATTGGAGAAAATATTGCTGCTGGTGCGATGGCATTTCTCAAAGCCGAGTACCGTGTCTTAGGTATCTTTGTTGTAGTAGTTGCAATCCTTTTGGGATGGAGCGGTAGCCGCACAGAGGATTCTTCTGCTTTGATCGCTGTTTCATTCATTATTGGTGCGATTTGTTCTGCACTTGCTGGTTTTATCGGCATGCGCGTTGCAACAAAAGCCAATACACGGACAACACATTCAGCTCGTGAGAGTTTAGGTAGAGCGCTTGAAGTAGCTTTCGCCGGAGGTTCTGTTATGGGACTTGGTGTTGTTGGTTTAGGTGTACTTGGACTCGGTACCTTGTTCATCATTTATTCAGGAATGGGCTGGGATACACTTAAAGTAATCAACGTTATTACAGGATTCTCATTTGGTGCTTCCTCTATCGCACTTTTTGCTCGTGTTGGTGGTGGTATTTACACCAAAGCTGCTGACGTTGGGGCTGACCTCGTAGGAAAAGTAGAAGCAGGTATTCCTGAAGATCACCCGTTGAACCCAGCTACTATCGCGGATAACGTAGGTGATAACGTAGGTGATGTTGCCGGTATGGGTGCTGACCTTTTTGAATCTTATGTTGGTTCTATCATTGGTACTATGGTACTTGGAGCCATTTTTATCGAATATAATGAGTTTAAAACTGCAGCCGTAGATCTTGGAGGATTGAACGCAGTATTGTTGCCTTTGATCCTGGCAGGAGTTGGAATCGTTGCCTCAATCATCGGTACCTTCTTCGTAAGAGTAAAAGAAGGTGGAGATCCTCAAAAATCTTTGAACTTCGGTGAATTAATCGCTGCGGTATTAATGCTTGGAGGAACATTTGCAGTAGTTAACTGGATGCTTCCTGAAAGTTGGGTAATTCAAGAAGGAACTGCGAACGCAGGACTTATGATTACTCCACTGAAAGTATTTGGTGCTGTTATCATCGGTTTGGTTGCCGGTTTGGGTATCGGATACATCACTGAATTTTACACAGGAACAAATACAAGACCTGTAAGAGGAATTGTAAATCAGTCCGTAACAGGATCTGCAACGAACATTATCGCTGGTCTTGGTTTGGGAATGCAGTCAACTTTTATTCCAATTATTATCCTTGCAGCTGCTATCATCGGATCTTACGAGTTGGCAGGACTTTACGGTATTGCTATCGCGGCAGTAGGTATGCTTTCTAATACAGGTATCCAATTGGCGGTTGATGCTTACGGTCCTATTTGTGATAACGCAGGTGGTATTGCGGAGATGGCTAACCTTCCAAGTGAAGTACGCGAACGTACAGATAAGTTGGATGCAGTAGGAAATACAACTGCAGCTATCGGTAAAGGTTTTGCTATCGGATCTGCTGCCTTGACAGCTTTGGCACTCTTTGCTGCCTTTATGGAAACTGCGGGTATCAACTCTATTGATATCGCCAATCCTAAAGTAATGGCTGGTTTGTTCCTCGGTGGTATGTTGCCATTCTTGTTCTCTTCACTGGCGATGGGTGCTGTTGGACGCGCGGCGATGGATATGATCCAGGAAGTGAGAAGACAGTTTAAAGATATTCCGGAATTGAAGGCAGCCCTCGCGGTTATGCGTAAAAATGACGGAAAAGAATACGACGAATGGTCAGAAGCTGATCAGAAGACATTTGATGCTGCCGACGGTAAAGCAGAATACAGCAAATGTGTTGAAATTTCTACTTCCGCTTCAATCCGTGAGATGGTTCTTCCTGGTTTGGTAGCCGTTCTTTCTCCAATCCTCATCGGTTTTGCCGGTGGTGCTGAGATGTTGGGTGGATTGCTGGCAGGTGTAACTACCGCTGGTGTTTTGATGGCGATCTTCCAGTCCAATGCAGGTGGTGCATGGGACAACGCCAAGAAAATGATCGAAGAAGGCGTTGAAATTTCAGGTGACAAATATGGAAAGGGATCTGAGCCTCACAAAGCAGCCGTAGTTGGTGACACAGTAGGTGATCCTTTCAAAGATACTTCCGGACCATCACTCAACATCTTGTTGAAGTTGATGTCTGTTGTTGCATTGGTAATTGCGCCGATGCTTTAAAAATAAAAAGCGTTTTACGCTGAATTGAACATTCATTCGGGCAACTCGTTTTCGGGTTGCCCGTTTTTTATTGCGTGAATGTGTGAATGCGTGAATGCTAAAATGTATGGATTTGGAATAACCCGTACTCACAGAATTTTTTCAACCTGTGTAGAAAACCACCTCAATGACTTGATTAATAACAAAAGCGATTAGGATCGCTGAGCAATGAGCAAAGTGAATTGATCGGTGAGCCGGTTTTCAGGACAGAATTCCTCTTTTGCCAGCCCCAGAAACAGCTCAC
>QQUB01000670.1 GCA_008501835.1 Bacteroidota bacterium | reverse complement strand
CGCTGCCTGATAGTATGGAAGCCTATTACATGGCTACCGGTTTCGACCTTGAAATCAATTGGAGGAAGACAACCCCCAACTTCAAATTTTTTCTCTTTTTTGCCATATTCTGGAACGGCATAGTTTCGATATTTGTAATTTCTGCCCTTGCCACCGGGAGTTTTGATTTTCTCTTACCTATGATTTTTCATATCGTTATAGGAGTAGGTTTGTTGTATTACATCGTGGCAGTAGTTTTAAATAAAACTTATATTGGCGTATCTCAATGGGACCTGACCGTCGAACATAAACCAATTCCTATCCCTTTTTACCGCACATTGGAACTTGATTCCAAGTCCATAGAACAAATTTTTGTAGAGCGTTATGTTGCCAGTAAGACTAATGGTCAGCCGGATTATGCTTATAAAGTAATGGCTAAAGTGAAAAATACTGAAAAGCCTGTTAGAGTAATGAAAGGATTGAAAAACTTAGAGCAGGGAAGATTTATCGAACAGGAAATCGAAAAGTTCCTGCACATTGAAGATCAGGCGATGGAAGGGGAGTGGAGGTAGTTTGCAGTCTTCAGTCAGCAGAAATTCACGGCTGACGGTAAACGACTGACGGTGGACGGTTTTATTGTGAAAAAGGAATAAACATAAAAATTAATGTCAAACCACGTCAAACGATTTCAAACAATGTCAAATGGCGGGTGAATGGAGCACTGAAACCATTTGGAACCAGAAAGTTCTATATTTTCTGAAAAATAGAACTTCCGAATACGTTCATCGAAAAAATTGACAACAACCCGCAAAAATGCGTAACTTGTCAGAGTGCTTTGGAAATTAGGGTATTAAGCCTGATTTTCAGGTTTGAACAAACTTTTAACTCGAAAAAATAAAAAAGAAACCATGGGATTTTTAGATGAATTCAAAAAGCTATTTTTCGCTGCCAAATCAGTTTCCAAGTCCGCAGCTGAAAAAACAGTTGATAAAGCAAAGGAAACTGGAGAGGAGTTAGTTGACAAAACAGGGGAAGTGTTGAAAAAAGCTGCCGGTAAAGCAGAGGAAGTAACCGGCGATGCAGTAGAGAAAGCAGGTGAATTGTACCAGAAAGCAATGGATAAATCGGAAGATGTGGTTGAGAAGATTTATGAAGAAGCCAGTAAGATGGGTGAGAAAGCTAAGGATTTTGTTGAAGATGTAACGGAAAAGATTGCTGCCCAAAATGATAAACCTGAAGAGGAGGGGCCGCTTAATTTTGAAGCACCAATGGAAGAATCTCCGGAAAATAAAGAAAAGCTCACAGATAAGATCAAGGATTCTGCCAGTGAAGCAGGAAAAAAAATTAAGGACGCAGCCGGGGAACTTGGAGATAAATTCATGGATAAAACAGAAGGGGTGAGAGAAAAAATCAAGGATGTTTCAGAGGATGTAGGGGAAAAGGTACTGGATGTATCTGAGAAAGTAGGCAGTAAGGTGCTTGATACTTCTGAAAAAGTTGGAGGCAAGGTTTTGGATGTTGCTGAAGATGTAGGGGAAAAAGTGATTGAAAAAGGTGGTGAAATTTGGGAAAAAGCCAAGGAGGCTGGTAGCTCGCTGATGGATAAAGCTGATGACCTGATGAAAAGGGCCCAGGAGGAGGCAGAAAAAGAATCAATGGATGACATTGTTGAAAAAGCCCAAAAGATGGAATCTGATCTGGCAGACAAAGTTGAAGATGTTGAAGCTCCAAAAGAAAAGCCGGATGTGAAAGATAGTCTGCTGAAAGGAAAGGATGACTTCTTCGAAAAAGCCAAACGTTTTGCGGAAGGTGACTATCACAATCAGGGTGGAAAGACCGGAGAAATGAAAATGGAGAAGAATCCTGATTACAAACCGAAAAAGGACGGTGGCAAAGCCTCAGGCTTTGATGATCTCGACGGAGACGGAGATGAGATCATAGATGATGCCATCATAGAAGAATAGATCGTAATTGAATGTTGATTATATTTCCCGGTATTTGCCAATGCAGGTACCGGGATTTTTTATGCATTCTTGGTTCCCTTTCAGGCATAAAAAAAACCGGGTAGAGAGGAGTTCCTACCCGGCCAAATTAGGACATGTATGTTGACTATGGTCGTCCAGACAATTGGATGGAAGTGATTTCCATCAAAATTTGGTTCCTGCCTTTCTGCGTCTGTCTGGATTGCTCTGACAGACTTTGCAGAAAGGCTGGGGTTACGGTTTAAGGGATGATCTTGTCAAACAAAAAATTTAGAACTTAATGGGTGAGCTGTGCTCAAAAATTGTTCGTGGGATTATGGCCGGGACTTTTCCGGCCGGGGATTCTCATAGTAAGTTATTTACCCCCTAATAGTAAGTGTTGTTGTAGAAACGTGTGTGTTTGTTTGTGTTCGTTTGCTTATTCAGACGGACATATTTTGGAAAGTCACAAATGTTCTGAAAAAAAATTGAACTTTTTTTTTCGAGGGGTATTTACATTAAAAACCCAATTACACAAATTAATCAATCTGGACCATGCTTTTATCACCGGAAAAAGTAAATGAACTTATACAGAAAAGACGCTCAGTCTTTCCAATATCCTATATTGACAAACCTATTCCC
>QQUB01000803.1 GCA_008501835.1 Bacteroidota bacterium | reverse complement strand
TTCAATATGGAATTGAATAACTTTTGTGTTTTGAGGAATAATCAGGTTTTCAGAAATATCAGTTTTTGGGCCGAAGGGACGGGTGTAGAATAAGACACTATCTCTGGTAACGCTAAAAACTTCATTCACCAGGAGCGGATTTTGGATATTTACAGGATCCTCAGCATCCGGGATATAATGGATAAAACCTTCATTGGCATTGAATAAAACTCCGTTTTTGGTATTGGGTGAAACATTGAGCAAATCATTATTAAAGGAATACCGCAATTGAAATAAAGAGGAAGGAACAAAAACATAATTGTCAGGGCTGATTCTTCTGAAAAAGCCTACCAGATTTTCAGCAACGATATGAATATTCTTTTTACTGTCCTGTTTGAGTAAATATATGGGTTGTTTGCCGATGAATTCATAGAAATTTTCCGCTTTCACTATGCGGTCGTTACCCTGGTCAATTTTATACAGTCCTTCGCGTGTGGCCAGAAATAGCTCATTGTCTATTTTACTGATGATAATTTGATCATTTATGGGCAACTCCTCACTGCCGGGAATTTTTGTCACTTTGGCGTTTTTCAAATCCTCAGTCAAATCAAGCTGAAAAAGTCCTTTATAGAATTGACCGACCCAGATCTTTCCATTTTGGTCTTCTTCAAAAAAACGACTGGATTCTTCAAAACCGTTTATTTTTTGAATGGGCTGGAGTTCAAAATTTGGATCAATTCTGAAAAGGAATAACCCGGAATAAGTGCCGGCAATTGCGAATTCAGGGTTTGATTCAAGTTGTTTAATTTTCCAAAGACCGTCCGTTTCGGCCACCCGGTATGCCTGGTTTCCTTCAAGCAGGAACAGGCCTGTGTGGTGACCTGCATAAAGCTTATCGGCGATTTTATGTAAACCATAGGCCGGACCTTCTGTTCCTGGCAGAAAGATACTATTTGTTTCGCCCTTTGGTAAAAAGTAAATACCATTTGAGGTAGTGAAATAAGTACCTGATGGGTCTTCGTAAGCTTCGTAACCACTTCCCTGGAGGCTTATTTCATTGTTGATGAAACGCATGGGGGCATTGATATTTATCAGTGCAATCCCATTTTGCATCCCCACCCATAATTTTCCGGAATAGTCCTGGAAGGTCCGTAGGCAGGCGTTACTCAATAGTCCATCCTGGATAGTTATATTTTCAAGATTACCGGTTTGAAGATCATATAAAAACAAACCGGAAGTTTGTGTTGAAATGACCACCCTTGTATCTGATAATTTAAGCACATGGTTGACGTACTTTCCTTTTAAAGAATTAATCAGTTCATTGTATTTAGCATTACCTCCAAAGGATGAAAGCGATTCAACTTTACCTGAATTATAAAAGAGTAGGGTGGTTTGACCTTCCGCAATGATGCCTGCAATTATTTGGTTCTGACGGTTTTGGGAAGGAATGGGCAGGAGTTCATTTCCTCGTACTTCAAATAGGTTTCCCTGAGTATTTTGAGTAAATAACTTTCCTCCAACGAGAAAAGATCTGTCCAATCCTCTTTCATGGCTGATCAGCGAGGTTTTTTGTCCATCAAAAACATATATTCCCTGGAAGGTGCAAAAATAGGCTTTTGAATTTATCAGAAATACATCCCATACTTCATCAAAATCTTTTAATTCTGAAGGTAAATCATCGCTTATTGATACATATTTCCAATCTTCAAAAAAGTATCCAAACTCTCCCTGGGAACCAACGTATAAACGGTCCGAATGCTTGTCAAAAGCAAGAGATCGCTGTTTTTTACCGCTTTTATAGGCATATTTTTTCCAGCTGTTTCCATTAAATGACAAGACCCCGAGGTTGTTGGCCACAAATACAGACATATCCCTGTTTTGTGCAAAATCAATATTTTGAATGCCTGCTTTGTAGTCTTTTGGCGTGAAGTTTTCGATAGGATATTTTCCGGGATACCCATCTGTTTTTATGGCTGAAATACTAAACAGGATTACACAAAGGCTGTATCTGCTGAAAAAGGAAATAAAATTCATGTGTAAGTATTTGTTTTGTAAACATAGCTAATTATCAATAAGTTATGAAATTTTTGAAGTGTATTTGTAGTAGTAATTTTTTTTATTGATGAAATAATTGATGAAGTTCTTTTTTTTGAGGTCCAATTTTTTTGATTTTATTTTGAAGGTAATAATTAAAGCCGAATTCAAAATATTAGATCATAAACAATGTCAAAATGAAGAAGATCTTTCCAATTGTAGTTTTCATCTTTTTAGCATTATCAGCTACAGCCCAGGCTGATAAAGTAACAATAGAGAACAATGCAGATGGGGTAAAACTGATTGTCAATGGAAATGATTTCATGATTAACGGTATGAACTGGGATTATTTTCCCATTGGTACCAACTATTCATATAGCTTATGGAATCAATCCGATGACATCATCAAAGCAGCTCTGGACGCAGAAATGGCCATGTTAAAAAATATGGGTGTTAATGCGGTAAGAATTTACACAGGAGTTCCTCCAAAATGGATAGAGTACATGTATGAAAATTACGGTATCTATACCATGTTGAACCATTCCTTTGGTCGTTATGGATTGACGGTAAACAGAGAGTGGATCGGGAATACAAATTATGGAGATAGAGCTACCCGTGAATTGCTGCTCTCCGAAGTAAGAGAATTGGCCCAGGAATATCAAAATACTCCAGGTTTAATCATGTACCTGTTGGGGAATGAGAATAATTACGGTCTTTTCTGGGAGGGTGCCGAAACAGAGGACATTCCTATTGAAAAAAGAAAGTCCACCAAACGTGCCCGTGATATGTATACCTTGTTTAATGAGGCGGCTGTATTGATGAAGAGTGTGGATTCCAATCACCCTGTTGCCATGTGTAACGGTGATTTGCTTTTCCTGGATATCATAGCTGAAGAATGTCAGGATGTTGATATTTTTGGTACCAACGTATATCGCGGAGTTTCCTTTGGGGATTTATTTGAGCGGGTGAAAAATGAGTATGGTAAACCAGTATTATTCACTGAATTCGGTGCTGATGCCTTTAATGTTATTGAAAATACAGAGGATCAGGTTTCTCAGGCCTATTATAAGGTTGAAAACTGGAAAGAAATTTATCAAAATGCTGCCGGTCTTGGAAAAACAGGTAATTGCATTGGAGGATTTACTTTCCAGTTTAGTGATGGTTGGTGGAAATTCAAACAAACAGAGAATCTGGAAGTCCATGATGTAAATGCTTCCTGGGCCAATGGTGGTTACACAAGTGATTTTGTGGAAGGTGAAAACAATATGAATGAAGAGTGGTTTGGGATTTGTGCAAAAGGTCAAACCAATATTCGCGGATTGTATAAGCTCTATCCAAGGGCTGCCTACTACGCATTGAAAAAAGTTCATGAATTAAATCCTTTTGGTGATGGTGTGACCCTCGAAGTTATTGATAAACACTTTAAAGGCGTCAATCTTGCCGAAGCTGAAACACAGGCTAGAGGGGATAAGGCCGCTCTGGAAATAGAAGAGAAAAAAAAAGTAAGCATTAGTGGTTTTAGAGTTGATCTGTCTACCTTCAATACTGGTGGAAAACTCATCTCAACTCCAACAACTCCGGATCCGGTTGAAACTCAATATCCGAATAAATTGGGCTTTGACCATATGCAATCCTTTTTTGTTGGAGTGCAGGCAAAACCAACGGAAAACGTTCGTGCCAATGTAGCTTTCAACGTTCTTGGTAATGTTGCTCAAAATCCGATCAATGAGATCTTTTATGAAAACCGGGGACGACCTGTTACCATCAGCACTCCCAACGGTGATCAGATTATCTCGTCAAATAACCGCTTGCAGGTTTACCGTGCTGATTTCAGTTGGACCAGTAAAATGTTTGACCTGACAGGCTTTTACCGTACCGGCCATTTTCACTGGGGTTATGAGGGTGACTTTTTTGGATTGTATCCGGAAGCGAATTATGGACCTAATATCGATATCTACAACGGAAATGCACCATTTGGATTCGAAATTGAAGGCAAAAAATCCCTGACCGGACTTAAAGTTGCGTTTGGTCCTGAATTGTGGTGGGGAGCGAACCCGGCGCTTTTGGTAAAATATTCTCGCAAACTGGCAACCTTTGATGTAACCGGGATCTATCATGAAGATATAGCAGAACAATCTCCGGCAGTAAGTTCCTTCGCAGTACCAATGCCGTTAACCAGGAGGGTAACTCTTCATGCCAAAAGGAATTTTGGGCCCATTGGATTTGAGATCGGTGGTATCTGGGGTGGACAACCATTGGTTGACAGAACTTTCCAACTTGCAGATGAACTGAAAGGTGAAGTTTATGAAGATAAAATTGGACTGAAAGATACCTGGGGAGGAAAAGCCAAACTTACCTACCAGGGAGGGCCTATAAAATGGTATGCACAGGGTGCTGCTATGGGGTTAGTTGCTAACGGAGGAGCTGATTATACAAAAACTTTCACGGGATGGAGATTAAAGGATAGCGGCAGCGGAAATCAGTATAACTTCCTGACGGGTTTTAGTTATATCATTGGAGATTTTACCATCGCTCCCAATTTCTTATGGCAGAAACCAGTTGTCGGTCCCATTTCCGGTGATATTTCAGCTCCGGGCAGGCCAAGAAATATCATTGATGACCCATTTGCTGTAAGAGGCAATAGAGAAACCATTGCCGGTGAAATTCTTTTCACTTATGATCCAACTCCGGCAACATGGATGTATGAGTGGGACAACGACAGAGCCGAGGATGCAGGGTTTGCTATAAGTGCCGGATTTGTTTATCGCCACTTACCCACTATCCAGGATGCTGCGATCGGTATTTTTGCAGACGGACGTTCATTGTTTGCTTTCCCTGGTTCAGCTCCGGCAGAAGACTTGTGGGAAGCCTATGCGAGAATTGTGTCAAAGCCAAGTCCTGATTTTGGATTTATTGCTAATCTATATGGAGGCAACGCCCAGGCTAATGGTAGTGACCCAAGATTGATCCACAGGTTTGGGGGAGATCTTAGGATGGTATATAAAAAGATGAAACTCACTTCCATGGTGAAGGTTGATGATTGGGGCCCTTTCGATTATCATCGTGATTTCAACCTGACTTACCCATTGCAATTAATGGCTGATCTTTCTACCTCTGTTGGAAAACCTGGATGGTTTGACCTGCCTGGTTCGCGTTTAGGTATTCGATATACGTGGAGATCCCTCGATCAGTATTCGCCTAGATATTGCCCAACTCATTCTATCGACGCAAGCGGTGCTTCTGTTTGTGATCCAACAGCTGTTGGTTTTGATAATGGTCAGGAATGGGAGATCAGAACTTATTTTCAAATTAACATTGGGATGTAGTCCTTAAAAATAAAACAAATGAATTTTATAAATAATTATTCCAAAATTGCTCTTTTTACAAGCCTTATCCTGTTATTAGGAATGGGCTGTACGAGAGATTTAGAAGATTTAGAACCAGCCACATTCCCCGCCAATGGAGAAGTATTCATTGATGGTTTCAGCGCCGGTTTGAATTACAATGTTTTTTCCGGAGCCAGTTTAACGGCTTTTGATGTAGACACCGATGTGAAATATGCAGGGAGTTCTTCCATGAGGTTTGCGGTGCCAAACGATGGCGATCCCGGCGGAAGTTATGCTGCTGGTGCTTTTATAACTTCATCCGGAAGGGATCTTTCCGGGTTTGATGCCCTTACTTTTTGGGCTAAAGCTTCCGGTCCGGTTTCCATTGATGAAATTGGTTTTGGGAATGATTTCGGAGAATTAAAATACACAACTTCCTACACTGAAATTAAGTTAAACTCAAATTGGCAAAAAATAATTATTCCAATTCCAGAGCCTTCTAAGTTGACTCAGGAAAGAGGAATGCTTTATTATGTTGCTACGCCTTTAGAAGGAAATGGTTATACCTTTTGGATGGATGAGGTGCAATTTGAAAAATTAGGAACACTGGCCAATCCCCGAGGGGCTATTTTAGCCGGACAGGATCAGGAAACTTTTGCAGAGACTGGTGAAGAAGTGCAGATTGGAGGAACTTCGGCCACCTTTAATATGCCCAATGGAATTGATCAAACTATCAATGCGGCCCCAGGGTATTTTACCTTTGAATCTTCCAATCCTGGGCTTGCAACGGTAAGTGAAACAGGAGTGGTTACTGTAGTGGATAGCGGCACGGTTGTCATAACCGCTATGTTAGGAGAAGTGCAAGCTACAGGATCCTTGACCATTGGAGCAACAGGACAAGCCGTAGGGCCAACCGAACCGGCCCCTGTACCAACGGTACACCCGGATAGTGTGATCTCTCTTTTCAGTAATGCATATACTAATGTTCCGGTTGATCTATGGAACACCTATTGGGAATTCTCTACTGCGGAAACATTTGATATTCAAATAGATGGTGATGATGTTAAGCGGTACAAAAACCTGAATTTCGTTGGTATTGAGTTCACTTCTCAGACCATAGATGCGACTGGAATGTCCCATTTCCATATGGATATCTGGACTCCTGATCCAACGGACCTGCCAGCCGCTTTTAAAGTACTATTGGTTGATTTTGGTGCGAATAATACATTTGATGGAGGCGATGATTCTTCTCATGAGCTGTCTTTTACAAGTCCAACTTTGCAAACTGGAGCCTGGGTGAGTCTGGATATGCCATTATCAGACTTCGTAGGATTGACCTCCCGGGCAAACCTGGCCCAATTGGTGTTATCAGGAGATCTACCGAATGTATATGTTGATAATGTTTATTTCTACACCGATGGTTCAGGCAGTAGCGGAGGATCCGGCCCAAATGTGGCTGCTCCAACTCCAACCCAATCAGCAGGCGATGTGATTTCCATTTTTAGCGATGCCTATAACAATTTACCAGGAACCAATTTTTATCCAGATTGGGGACAAACTACATCAGTTTCTGAGGTAAGTGTTCAGGGTAATAATACTTTGTTATATGCAGGTTTTAATTATCAGGGAGTAGAATTGGCAAGTAGTCTTGATGCATCAGGAATGGATTATTTACATCTGGATTTCTGGACAGCCAATTCAAATGATCTGAATGTGTTTTTGATCAGTGACGGACCTGTAGAAACTCCATATGCTTTATCAGTACCAACTTCAGGATGGGGGAGTGTTGATATCCCATTATCAGCATTTAATCCGGTAGATCTGGCAGATATCATCCAGTTGAAATTTGATGGAAATGGAACGATCTATCTGGATAACATTTATTTCTATAGCGGGTCTGGAGGAGGAGATGCCCCAACGGTAGCTGCACCCACACCGACTCATCCAGCCGGAGATGTAATTTCCGTCTTTAGCGATGCCTACATGAATTTATCGGGAACGGATTTTTACCCTGACTGGGGACAAGCAACGGTAGTTTCAGAGGTTTCTGTAGCTGGAAATAATACTTTGCTTTATACAGGTTTGAATTACCAGGGAATTCAGCTGGGCGGTAATGAGGATGTTTCCGGTATGACGCATGTTCATTTGGACATCTGGACAGGCAACTCAACTGGATTGAATATTTTCCTGATCAGTAATGGTCCCGTAGAAACAGCCTACGCATTGCCTGTGCCAACCTCCGGTTGGGCTAGTATTGATATTCCGCTTTCTGCCTTTTCACCGGTGGATCTGGCAGATGTTATTCAGTTTAAGTTTGATGGTGATGGGGATATTTATATTGATAATCTCTACTTTTTTATCGATACAGGCGGTCCTTCCGAACCAACTGAAGCAGCTCCTGCGCCGACTGATAATCCAGGAGATGTGATTTCCATATTCAGCGATGCTTTTGACAATGTAGCCGGCACCAATTTTTATCCTGATTGGGGACAAGCAACAGTAGTTTCTGAAGTTTCTGTTGCTGGCAATAATACCTTGTTATACACAGGTTTGAACTACCAGGGAATTGAACTGGGCAGCAGTCAGGATGTTTCCGGGTATGCCAATTTGCATATTGATTTTTGGTCCGCTACTTCAACCACCCTGGAGGTTTTCTTGATTAGCCCGGGACCGGTTGAAACTCCATACGCATTAACTGTTCCAACTTCAGGCTGGACAAGTATTGATATTCCTTTATCCTCATTTTCACCCGTTGATTTGACGGATGTGTTCCAGTTTAAATTTGTAGGGGATGGGAATGTTTATATCGATAATATTTATTTCCGCAACTAACCAGCTTGGATGAAAGCTAGTCGAATGAAAACCGAGGTGGCTGGTTAATCTGTTTTATGTAGCCACCTCATTTTCATAAATCAAAAATCTAAACAAATGAAATTGAATAATATCTTTTATAGTAAAAGCTTAATTCTGTTGGCTTTAGCCTTTTTGGCCCTGGGCTGTACGGATGATGATAATGTTATTGAAGATCGTAATTGGCAATTGGTATGGGAGGATGATTTTGAAGGTCCGGAAGGTCAATTACCTGACGCCACCAAATGGACCTACGACATTGGTACAGATTGGGGTAATTTTCAGTTGGAGTATGATACCGATCGCCCGGAAAATGTATCTCTTGATGGAGAAGGTAATCTGGTAATTACTGCCAGGCGAGAAAGTTATTCCGGTTCAGCCTTTACATCCGCCAGGATAACAACTGCTGGATTATTTGAACAGGCTTACGGTCGTTTTGAAGCAAAAATAAAAATGCCTACAGGGCCTGGAATTTGGCCGGCATTTTGGCTTTTGGGCGCCAATATAGACCAGGTTGACTGGCCCCAATGCGGAGAAATTGACATCATGGAATATCGTGGACAAGAACCTAATGTAATTCATGGAACCCTGCATGGCCCGGGTTATTCTAAAGGGGAATCAATCACCAAGAGCTACGGCTTTACAAATGATCGGTTTGATAAAGATTTTCATGTTTTTGCAGTAGAATGGGTAGAAGAATATATCGACTTTTATGTGGATGATTTCCTCTACCAGCGGATAAGGCCGGATGATGTTACTGGCGAATGGGTTTTTGACCATTCTTTTTATATCATACTCAATGTAGCTGTTGGCGGAAATTATGTAGGATTTCCCACCGATGATACCCCATTTCCAACCTCAATGGTTGTTGATTGGGTGAGAGTTTATCAGGAAATTTAATAATCGGGCTTTATGGGGGGCAAAGGCCTCCCATAAAGGTGAATTATTTGAAAAAAACACTACTATTGATTAATTATCAATTAGTTACGAATCACGTGTAGTGAATTTGTCGTAGGGATTTTTTTTTTTGAGCCATGCGAAATGCTTTTTTTTGTCTAAAGGTTATTTTGTAATTGATAATCGCTTGGTGATTAAAGCATAATGATAATTTATCAGTATAAATATGGAAAAGAACTCTATCCAAAACGAAACGAAAATCAGCCTGGTTAAAATTGATAACGAAAACTTCTTCAAAATATCGAATCACGATGCTATGCGCCCCTTTTTTATGAGCATAGTCAGTGATTCGAACCATTGGATGTTTATCTCTAGCAATGGAGGCCTTTCTGCTGGAAGAAAGAATGCTGAATTCTCACTGTTCCCTTATTACACGGATGATAAGATTACAGAATCTTCTGATACGACAGGCAGCAAATCTATCTTTTGGGTCCATAAAGACAATGGTTTACATATTTGGGAGCCTTTTTCTATCAGGTATGAAGGCAGGTATGAAATTTCCAGAAACCTTTATAAAAATATTTATGGGGATAAGGTCATTTTTGAAGAAGTCAATCATGACCTTGGCCTGGCATTCAGGTATCAATGGAGTTCCAGTGATAAATTTGGCTTTGTAAAGAAGTCGCAGCTGATCAATACTGGAGCTGAAGAAGTTCGAATTTCCATTTTGGATGGAATTCAAAATATCCTTCCTTACGGAGTAGGCAGTTATCTGCAAAATCAGACGAGTAATCTGGTCGACGCATATAAAAGGAGTGAACTCATTAAAGAAACAGGAATTGGAATATTTGCCCTTAGTGCGATCATTGTAGATAAAGCTGAACCTAGTGAGGCTCTAAAAGCTAATGTCGTTTGGTCTGCTGGGTTGGATAATCCTAAATATTTGCTTTCTTCCTTGCAACTCAATGCTTTCAGAAAGGGAATATCAGTCCGGGAAGAGCAGGATGTAAAAGCTGAAAAGGGAGCATATTTTGTGCAGACGGAAATTTCGTTGTCGGCCAAAGCTGAAAAGGATTGGATCATAGTAGCCGATGTAAATAAAAGTCAGGCCTCTCTGGTCAAAATATCCAGTGTTTTGACCCTTGAAAAAAATCCAGCTTCTTTGGTTGAGGAGGATGTCGCGGCAGGTACAAGTCATCTCGTTGAATTAAATGCTGCGGCAGATGCATTACAGTTGACTGCTGATAAATTCAGGGATACCCGCCATTTTTCCAATACCCTTTTCAATATTATGCGTGGCGGGATTTTTGACATGAATTACCAGATTGAAAAATGGGATTTTTCTGAATATCTTTCCAGGGCCAATAAAGAAGTGTTTAAACTGGCTGAAGAAGTTATTAATGA
>QQUB01000127.1 GCA_008501835.1 Bacteroidota bacterium | reverse complement strand
ATAGCATTACCACCTCAAGGATTAGGTTGTACGATGAAACCTTCACTAAAAAAGAGAAGAAAAAGCAGTTTGGTGAAAATAACTATTACGAACTGTTCTTCAGTAATAAAGGAGGTTTGGTAATGCCTGTCATCATTGAATGGACTTTTGAGGATGGATCAACAGAAATTGAGCGAATACCCGTGGAAATCTGGAGGAAAAATGAAAATAATTTCCAAAAGGTTTTTGTCAAAGACAAAGTTGTTACCTCCATACGGATCGATCCTTATAAGGAAACGGCAGATATTGATGTGAGTAATAACGACTGGCCTATCCGTGAAGTGCCGACTCGTTTCCAGGTGTTTAAAAAACATAAGCAGATGGAACAGCTCAACCCGATGCAGAAGGCGAAGAAGAAGGTGAAGAAACCCTAATCAATACAATTTTCAGATCCCGTAAATATCATTTGATTTTCCTAATGAAATTTACGGGATCTGGATCATTTATCCTATACAATCGTTGCAATATTAAAACAGCCCAAGAAAGATCCCAACATAATACAAACCGCTAAGGATAAAAACTACTCCAGCCACTAGTCTCATGACCCTTTCCACTTTAGTAATTCTTTTGTAAAAACCTCCTACCTTACCAGCCGCAAACGCCAGAAGATAGGTAAAAATGACCACCGGCAAACCCGTACCAACCGCAAAAACAATCGGTAAATATAACCCCTTTGCACTGGCGATGGTCATTGGTATGAGTATACCAAAATACAAGGCCCCGCTATAGGGACAAAAAGCCAGGGCAAAAATTACCCCTAATAAAAAGGCACCCCACAATCCTTTGTCCTTGAATTTTTCGGAAAATCTTTCTGTGAAACCACCCTTTCCAAAAAAGTTCAGCCTGATGACATTGAGCATGATCAGGCCAAGGATGATCAATAACGGCCCCAGGAACTTCTCCCCATTTTGATTTAAAAATTTGGCCAGGTGAAACTTACTTGCTCCTAAAAACAAAACAACTCCTATGGCAGTGTAACTGAACGCTCTTCCTAAAGAATACAGGATTCCACTTAGAAGAACCTTTCTTGGGTTAGAAATTTGTTTGGAAATGTATGCGGTTGCTGTAATATTTGTTGCCAACGGACATGGACTGATGGCCGTCATCAATCCTAATAAAAAAGCAGAAATAATGGGTATATTATATTGATCCAAAAGGGTTTGCAGGTATTCCATAGACTTGATTTTAAAAGATCATATTAAAGACGTAACCAGAGAAAATGATGCAAAGGGCCACAACGCCAAAAAACACACCAATGAGTTTCATAGTCATTACTTTTTTGAGCAACATGGCTTCCGGTAGAGAAAGTGCAACTACGCCCATCATAAAGGCTATGGCTGTTCCCAAAGGGATTCCTTTTGCGACAAGTACCTGAACCACCGGTAAAATCCCTGAGGCATTTGAATACATTGGTATGGCCAGAACTGTTGCAGCCGGCACAGCAAAAATATTCTCCTTGCTCATGTATTTTTCAAAGAATCCTTCCGGGATATATCCGTGCATAAAAGCGCCTATTCCAATTCCGATAAGTACGTAGGGTAACACTCCTTTTATGATTTTCAGCGCCTCGGCCCAAATGAATGGCAGACGCTGCTTGAAAGGTGTTTTTTCAGCTACAAAAACCTCCTCCTCCCTTTGGGCTTGCGCAAGAACATTTTTCACCCAGGGTGTCAAAAACCGCTCTAACTTGAATTTACTGAGAATCACTCCGGAAACTACCCCAAGCAGCACTCCGCTAATGATATAGATCAAGGTGATTTTTACTCCAAAAAGTCCCAAAAATAATCCAACAGCAACCTCATTAACCAATGGAGAAGTTACCAGGAAGGAAAAGGTTACCCCCAAAGGAATTCCTCCCCGTACAAATCCAATAAACAAGGGCACTGACGAACAAGAACAGAATGGTGTGACCACCCCAAATAATGAGGCCATCAGATACTCAAATCCATAAAGCTTATTTCTGGAAAGATAATTTTTCACCTTTTCCACAGGGAAATAACTGTTGACAATTCCCATCAGGAAAATGATCATGAAGAGCAGTAATAGAATTTTGACGCTATCGTACAAAAAGAAATTTATGGCTTCCGCCAAATGACTGCCCACCTTTAGCCCTATCAGATCATAGACGATCCAATCGGCCATTTTTTGAATCCAGTCGAACATTGTTTTGTGTTATTGCCGGGTAAAGCTAGTTTTCAAGTTCAGCCAAAGCTGTCCGGATCTTTTCTGTTAATTCAGGTTCAAACTTATCATTACCACTCCGCTTAAATGCCCAGGGGGTAATATCCTCAATCTCTCGTTTTCCATTTTTGGTTTTACAGATGGCCAGCGTGGTTCCATATGCTCCAAACTCTTCAACGAGTTTTTCGTTTTTAGGATCCTCTGCATCTACGACCTTAAAAAACACCAATTGTTGTTCCGCTTCTTTGGAAAACTGCTCACTAATGACCTTTTTGGTTGACTTTTCAATATTGATACATGTTTTACACCGGTGTTTCATATGGAAATCAAAAACGGTGACAAAACTTTTTTCAGAGTCCTGCTCAGATTCAACTGGATTTTGGACTTCTATTTGGCCACCACAGGAGTAGGCCAAAAACAATACGGCAACAAACAGTAATTGCTTCATTTTAAAATAATTTGAACTTTAGTTAATGGCGTCAATGGGCGATCAAATTATTTTTTCTATTCCAAATTTCTCTACAGTACACTTTTTGAAAATTAGTCTAAAAAGCTTGATTTGTTCTCGCAGATTACGCGGATAAACGCAGAAAATGAGGCGATTTTTAAAAATGATCAGCGTAAAACTGAAAAGTGTACAGTAGATCATTTCAAATTAGTAATTTACTATCAACAAAGGGTTGACAATGAATTCTGACTGTCAGCTGAAGACTGCCGACAAGGTTAGTTGAATAATGCTTCAACTTCTCCTTTTGTAGGCACCTTACCAGATATTTTAACCTCCTCATCCACCACCACAGCTGGTGTTGACATTACATTGTATTCAATGATATCCATGATATCTTCCACTTTGACGACTTCAACTTCAAGGTTCTGCTCTTTTACAACAGATTCCACGATAGAGGTGGTTTGCTGACATTTTGGGCATCCGGTTCCCAGAATTTTTATCGTTTTCATAATTATATTATTGTTTATCGCCAATAGACGATTAATTATGGTAAAAAAATAGTTCTTCAAATATTTTCCATGGCCCTACTCCCCTTCTCCCAAATCAAATAACTCCGAAAAAAGCAACCGTGCTTTTTGCCAGTTTTCAGCATTGATACAATACTTAATTCTCGGAGGATTTATCTCCCCCTGGATCAATCCTGCCTCTTTCAATTCTTTTAAATGCTGTGAAATCGTTGATTGGGCCAAAGGTAATTCCTCTACCAGCTCTCCGGTAAAACAGCAGGATTGACTGGCAAGATACCTTAGTATTTTTATCCGGGTAGGATGCCCCAGAGCCTTGGCAAACTTGGCCAGTTCTTCCGTTCCTTCGAGATAATCAATTTGCTTAAGGGTTCGCTTCATAAATATTATTTCGTCCATCGCAAATCTACGATGGGCATAAATTAAATCCAAGTTTTGAACCATTAAAAAGGGCACAAGGAGGAAATAATTCGACCTCATGACCAAACCGCCTTTATCAGAGTTAATAAGTTTAATCAAAATAGCGGGGAAAATCCTCTTCGGTGGCTATATAACCAAAAGAACTCCAGGATTTACCATCGAGGATTTCTTCAAACAGCTCTCTGGCTTCATCCTTCGAATCATTGAAATATAACCAGGTGGCCAGACCATATTTCAGGGCGTCTCCCGAGGGGCTTCCCGCCACAGTAGCCTGAAGTGAATCGACAGGAAGTAAACCTTTATACAATTGACACAATTGGTGATAACTGAAATTCTCAATAATATTGGCTTCAACCTTAATGGGTTCAAGTACCTGATCTTTTAAAGAGTCCTTTTCCATCCTTAGCATATTCATAAATAACCAATGGGTACTGGATACGATATTATCATCATTCGAACCGGAATTTCTACAATTCATGAAACAATCAAAAGACCTTTGGAAATCCTGCTTCAGGTAATAAGCCAGTCCCAGATGATACCAGATATTTCCATGCAAAGAACTCACTGGAATATTTTGTGCATTGGGTAAACCATCTGGTTCAATCTTATTTTCTGTTCCCTCAATCAAGGCTGCGGCCTTTTCCAAATCAGCGATTGCCTTATCAAAATCCCTTACAGAAATATATCGATGTCCCCTGTGACGGTATAACCTCGGGTCATCAGGGAATTTTTGTATCCCATCTGAATAAATTTCAATGGCATCGTAATATTGTCCTAGATATGCTGTACGTCTTCCATACCATATGATATTGTCTGCATTATCTTTATCAGCAACATATTCTTCCCTGGCCTGATTGAATTGTTCCAGCGTTTTTGCAGAGGGTTTTGATAAAAGAAAAGTGTCCGCTTTTGCAGTAATAATCATTTGTGATTTTTCTGCAGAGGTTTCAACTGTGGAACTGTCCTGGGTACAGGACCAAAGCAAGAGCAAGGAAAAGACAAAAAACAGGAGCGATTTAAAAGGAAAGAACATAATTCGGTAATTATTTGATAAAAAAAGCCTCGAATACATCTTAAAAGTAACATTAATTGATGTATTCGAGGCTCAATTATTCACTAAACCTTTCCAGGGTTTATTTTTAATTAAAAATGATCTTTTTTGAGATTGGCTGGAATCGTTTATCCTCAAATTCAATATGTAACAAGAACAAGCCTTTCCCGGTCTGATCTCGATTCAGGACAAATTCTTTTTGATGCTGGTTTCTGGCAAAAAAGACCTGTTGTCCAATCATATTTGTAACGCTCACTGTATAATCTGAAGGCTGCTGATCAAATTGCAATAGAACCTGATCTGTTGCAGGGTTTGGAAATGCTGTAGCAGATCTGGCTATTAAATTTTCCTGGCTGGAAGTAGTGCCATTACAAAGGATATCAGATAGAAATATCCTTGTTCTAACATCCATACTATCAGTAAACATTTGAGAAAACCCTCCATGACCTCCTCCCGGAACGGTGATCAGTTCATTGGTGATTCCAAGTGCATCTGCTCTGGCGTGTAATACTGAACTCCCATCGATCTCAACTATAGGCAAAACAACCACCACTGCCATTCCTGTTCCATAAGGTACAACATCATCCAGGTCGCCATGAATGCTGATCAGTGGCGGATCATCTGCATCCATGTATTCCTCGCGATGAAGGGCTCCAAAAAAGTTGACCACCCCCTGAATATCACTGGAATAACCCAATGAAGAATTATCCGGATCATCCGTATTTCCTTCGAGGCCTCCATTGTTCTCAATAAACTCCTCAACATATTCAGGCGCCTCTCCCTCATCCAGATAGGCTGCATGAAGGGATACAATTGATCCAGCTGAATACCCTCCGGTAAAGATGAAATTTGGATCTATTCGGAACATATTATCGGTGGCAGCATCTTTCCTCAAATACCGGATAGCTGCCTTATAATCCCCAACGGCCATAACCACTTCTTCCATCATCAGCAAAGAATCCGGGAAAGGCCCTTGTGGTGGAAAAGCAAAATCATACAGGCGGTAGTCAATAGCAGCAGTTACAAAACCAAGTTTGGCATATGCTTTACAAACTCCATGAGTCTGTGTACGATCTCCTCCAATAAAGGAACCTCCAAACGCAAACAACAAAACAGGACGATTATCCGCTTCATCTCCGGCAGGCTCAAATATATCCATATACAATTCCTGGAAGTTCTGGGCAAGGGTATAATTCTCCCCAAATTTCACTGTCGTCATTACAGGTTCATCCGGAAATACCTCCGTAAGATATCTTTCTCCGTCACAGTTTGGATTGACCTGTGCGGAAAGCAAAATCGGCAGGGCCAGATTCAAAAACAATAAGTAATATTTTTTCATAGACATAGTTAATTTAAGATTTTTGTAATCCACAATACGTTATTCTAAATCGAGAGGAAGGATGGAAAAATAGAAGGATGTTCACGATCCTGTATATGAAGTGTCAGGGAATGACTATTTCATCTCCCGGCACTTCGTGCAAAGCTTTCAGCTCGGAATGTTACATAGCTCCATATCCATTTTTCCAACTATCCAATTTTCCTTTACCGATAGCAATGCAGTTTAGAATAAAACATTGATATACAATTAAAAGAAACTTAAACATGCTCTAAAAAGTTGACCATTGTTATTTATGGCTTGATCGTTCCTGCATTTTTCGGAGGATCAATGATCAGGTTTTCAATAAAAAACTCCATCATTCTATCCACATTCAATCGAGTATGACCTTTATCCGGCCCTATTTGAACTTCAAAACTTTTTCCCGCCTCCTGTAATGCCTGGATTAACTGCAAGGAATTGGACGGATGTACATTATTATCGCTGGTACCAAAAAATATCATCAGCCTTCCCTGTAAATCCTTGGCATAATTCATCAGATTGGCTGCCTCATACCCAGCTTTATTATTTTCTATTAGATTCATAAACCGCTCAGTGTAAATGTTATCATAATTACGCCAATCGGTCACTGCAGAGTTGGCAACAGCAACCTGGAACACCTCCGGGTGACGCAGTAAACATGTAGCCGCTGTAGTTCCTCCATAAGAAGTTCCGTAGGCCCCTACCCTGTTTTTGTCAACATATGGACGATCATACAGAGATTTCACACCTGCCGCAAAATCATCCATCTCAACAACTCCAAGATTACCGTATAAATCATCTAAAAATACCTTGCCTCTGCCTCGGGTGTTACGTCCATCTATATTTACCACCAGGAACCCATATTCCGTAAGGGCATTGGGGTAGGCAAATGTTTCCCGGAAAGCATTGGTTGCCGGGCCTCCGTAATTGCTCAATAAAACAGGGTATTTTTTGTTGGGATCAAAATTCGAAGGAAAATGCAGCATACCATGCAACTCCGTTTTTCCATCAGCAGAAGTAAAGGTAAATACCTCGACTTTTTTGAGCCCGATCTCTTCAAATTCTGACATATCACTTTTTGCCAGTTTGGCCACTACGTTACCCTTGTGGTTAACCAAATTGGTAAAAGGAGGAATATCGTGTGTCTGAGCTACATCTACAAAATATTTTCCATCCGGAGAAAGGGAAACAGAATGGTTAAAGGCAGGATCTGTTAATCGAACATCACCTTTACCATCCAACCCAACCCGATGCAATTGGAGTTTCATATGATTGTCACCACTCCTGGCCAGATAATATAATTTACCTGCTGTTTCGTCCACCTTTATTATCCTGTAAACCTCAAATGGGTGATCAGTCAGTTTGTTTATAAGCTTACCGTTTAGGTTGTATAAATAATAATTCCTGAAACCCGATCTTTCGGAAGTCCAGATGAACCGTTTCCCGTCCTCCAGGAATTTCATTTCGGGAGAATTCTCCGTCCAGCTGGGCAACCATTCTTCCCGTACAATCACCCTCGTTTTGCCAGTGATTGGATCGGCAGCCGAATACTCCATTATATTTTGCTGACGATTGGTGCTGTGGAAAAGCAACTCTGTCCCATCGGGTGACCAATCAATATCATATAAATAGGTACCCACATAATCATCGCTGAATGGTTTTCCGTTCCGGACATCCAGTTTGATGGTTTCTTCCGATTCAAGATCATAAACCAAAAGATCAACCGGCAGATTCGGTGCTCCTACTTTGGGGTAGGCCTCAATTTCAACAGAATCCTGAATTTGGGTTTGATTGTACAATACATAATATTTGGGGATGTCCTTTTCCTCAAATTTGTAAAAAGCTATTTTTTTGCTGTCAGGTGACCACCACATGGCGGTATTTTGTCCCAATTCCTCCCCGTAGACCCAGGTTGCGATTCCGTATTTCAATTGTGTTTTTTCATTACCGTCAGAGGTGATGGCATTTTCATTGCTGCCATCAATATTGCTGATGTACATATTCCGGTCCCTTGTAAAAGCCTTAAGGGTTCCATCCGGTGAATCTGCTGAAGGGAATTGTCTTCCGCGGGAAACACCACCTCTTCGCCACCACCAGGGTGTACTAGCAGGTTCAGCTTCTTCTCCGAGGTCAACCAAATTCTTTTTTTCTACCTCGTATCTATATTTATGACCATCGTGATAATATTCAAATGATTTTCCGTCTTCGGACCAGGTTGCCTTCAGCTGACCGGATTTTATGGAAGACCGGATAAGTGGCGATACTTTTTTATACTGATCATACCCGGGCATTTCCTTCAGTCGATCCTGAGCAATGGAAATATTTACCGTACTTAGAGAGATCACCAATAAAGCCAATAAGCATTTGGATAAAAATTTGATATTATTCATTATACATGGTTTTAAAAATAGAGTTGCTAAAATACATTTTTAAGTCATAATTTTATGGAGCAGGTTCCCAAAGACAACAATAGTCCTTAAAAATGTAGAGATTCTGTATTGTTGATGACATCCAAAAAAAAGTCCCGAACGCTACCTTCAGGCAAAGTCCGGGACCAACTGTATCAAATTCTATTCTATTAAACCTTAACTTATATCTTATGGCAAAAGGATTTGGTCAATTACATGAACAACGCCATTTATTCCTTGAACATCAGTCAAGATAATATCTACTGACTGGTTACTAGTCGTTTCAACTTTTGGTGTTGAGGTCAAATCTATTTTTAACATACCTCCAAGTGCAGCAACTTCCTGATCGTCAACCAATTCTTTTGATTGTACATTGGCTCCGCTCACAACATGGTAGTTCAAAACAGCTTCCAAAGTAGCTACAGGGATATCATCGAGACTATTCCAGTCAGGATTTGAATCCAACAAAGCCTGGAAAGCATCATTTGTCGGTGCGAAAACAGTAAACGGGCCTTCTCCAGACAAAATAGATACATAGTCTGTCGTAAGGTCTGATCTGGTAAGAGCAGCTACTAATGTAGAAAAGGCTGGATTATTCAGTGCCAGATTCACAACAGATGGTGGCAACATGACCTCGTCAATAATATGAACTGTTCCATTAGTGGTTTCCACATCTACAGTAGTTGGTACTGCAGAACCGTTGAATTTAACTCCACCTGTAACATCAATTTGCAAAACAATTTGCTCATCATTTGGGCCTGAGCCCAAAGTGGTAACATATGAATCCGTCAAATCAGTAGATTTTACATCTGCGGCAATTACATGAAACTTCAAAACATTAGCCAAAGTCTCATTGTCAATATCAGCAAGGGAATTCCAATCCGGATTGGAGTCTAAAAGTGCCTGGAATGCATCATTAGTCGGTGCAAAAACAGTAAATGGACCATCACTCTGCAGCGTTGCAACCAAATCGGCCTGAACAACAGCATCCACGAGAATACTCAAATCATCAGTAGCCATGGCAGTTTCAACAATATCTTTAGGTTCTGGTGTTGGTATCGGATCATCTCCTTCATCTTCACAAGAAGTAAAAGTTAAGAAGCTAACAGCAAGCAGCGCGAGAAATAAAAAATTTAATTTTTTCATCAGTTGAAGTGTTTTTTATGTTTGGTAATGGAGGTAAAACACACTAGTTGAAATTTTGTTTAACTTTTTTTAATTTTTTTTAAACAAAAATATTTTCCTTAACTTAATAAAGTGTTTTCCAACAGTTTGTATGCTGCAATTTTTATTCTTGAAGACTCGAATATTTGAGAAAAAATCCATTCCCATTAAAAATCCTAAATAATTAAGATCCTTACACATGGCTACCCGCACGCTCAAAAGGTTTCCAATGGGAAGAAATCACTATTTTTTTTATAGGATATTAGTAAATTTACTTCAATTCCGCTTCCAATTCACCCGTCCGGAATATCCCGGACTTTCCCCCAACCATGTTTGTTCATAAATCACAATTTTTTTAAAAGACAAAAAATCAACGTATTATGAACCCTAGAGCAATAATTATCAGTTTTTTTATGGTTTCGTTTTTGGCTTATGGATTCGCCAATAATCCAACCCAGAAAATTTATGGTACTGTTCTGGACAAGGATACCAAAGAACCCCTAATCGGAGCCACTGTTGCCATTGTTGGCAGCAACCCTATGATAGGTACCACAACTGATATTGACGGTAATTTTGAATTGGATGTAACCGTTGGTCGTGTTCAGTTGGAATGTTCCTATATTGGGTACAGTAACTATTTATCCGATCCTTTCCTGTTGAATTCTGCCAGAGCAGCAGAAGTTTCCATCGAATTAATTGAATCGGTGGTAGTGGCACAGGAAGTGGTTGTTAAAGCAAAAAAATTCGGGAATGAACCCTTAAACGAGGTATCTATTCTTTCCGCAAGGTCATTCTCTGTAGAGGAAACCCAGCGATATGCTGCCAGTGCCAATGATCCCGGCCGTATGGTCCCGGGATTCCCCGGTGTCCAACATTCCCGGGATAACCGAAGTGACATCA
>QQUB01000281.1 GCA_008501835.1 Bacteroidota bacterium | reverse complement strand
CTGACTCAAATGGAAGGCTTAAAAGCACTTTTGGAAGGAGCTCAGCCATTGTTTGAAGCTAAAATGCAAAAGGCTGTTGAATTGGAAGATCGCACCAATTTTCCAACAGGACCACCAAGCATTACAAAACCTTCCTTCGAGCGATATGGTGAGTGGCTAATAGAAAAAGGTCGATATGAAGAGGCTAGAGAACAATTTGATAAAGCCCTGGTGCGGATGCCCAACAGGTCTAAATCCCTAAAAGGAAAACTTGCCGCGCTCAAGGCACTTAATCAATTGGACGAAGCTGAAGAAGTTCAAAATGAACTAGAGGCTATATATGCACAAGCGGATGATGATGTGAAAATGTTTCTGAAAGAATAAAGCGACATCCTGGATAAGGTTTTTAATTGAATTAGCAGGAAACTCGTATATGAACGGAATTACTTTAAATCAAATGTTTTCCTAAAGCGAAAGTGCTATACCGCAGAGAACCGCGAGAGAAGCGCTGAGAGCCGCAGATTAGTTTGTTTTTCTCCGCGAAACTCTGCGAAAGCTCCGCGAAACTCTGCGGTACAACCCTCTGTGCCTCCATGATCGAATAAAATATTTTGATTAAAACTAATTTTGCCCTCTTAATCAGAGTAAATTATAATTTATGTTGTGTAAATCTATAAAGGAAGTAATGGAACTGCCATGCTAAATTTATAGTGCCATTGTGCACCATTGATAATGACCAGAATTAAGAAATATACCCTAAACGGAATCCTCGGTAACATGAAAGCATTATTCATGCTTTCCATATTCCTGTTTTTGCTAAACGCATGCTCACAATCCAATAAAAGTTCAGTACAGGAAAAACAAATATCATATTCACAACCAAAATCAAATTTTGACACAACTTCAGAGCTTACTCCTGAGCAGGAATCTGCCCTGGATGCGTTAAATACATTACAGGTAAGTACGGACGAAATGAAGCGCCTGTATTCCACTTTTGCAGGCATCGTTCAACCTTGTTACCCACCGGATACCAGTATGACCATTTCACAGTCTGAGTTGCTGACCGCTATGAAGCAATTTGTGACAAAAAATTGCCAAGGTCTTTCTGTTGAAGAACGTAATGAGCTTGCTGCAACTTCGGTTTTGGCCCAGGAAGCATATAATGTATTGCTTTGTCTGGGTTACGCGCCCAATGTAACTTTTGAAAGTGGTGCTCCAATGACAGGAACATGGATCATACCGAATGTACTTGGTCAAAGAGATGTGGTTATTGTTTGGTGACGAAAAAAATAATTAACCAGAGATAAAGCCTGGTGAAAATGACCTGTACGGCCATTGTTTGGATGAAGCATACAGGGTAGGGGTGTCACGGTTGACGGTTCACGGTTGACGGCTCACGGTTGACGGCTCACGGTTGACGTTTTTGGGTTAAGAGTTTTGGGGAAAAGCCTTCTGTTTTTGGACAGGGGGCTTTTTTGTTTTCAACGGCTTTGTGAAAGAAGGAGCCCCACCTAAGCACATGGATTTTAAATTGGAATAAACCTCATGGTTACTTGCCTTTTTTTGGGTGTAAAGGGTTATTTTTATCTTGTTTTAAACAGGTTGTATCGCATACAGGAAAATGGCAAGCCAAATAAAAGTTAAGTCTTATGTTTAAAGAAAAGATAAAAGAAATAAGAGCGTTTTGCGAACTAAATTCAGACCCAAAAATCATAGCGAAGTATTCTAAATACTTTAAAGAGGGATTTGATGGGTTTGGAATTGATGACAAAATATTTAGACACCAAATTGAAGTTTGGATTGAAAAATGGAATCAAGAAATGACCATTGAAAATTACCTTACTTTAGGCGATGAATTGATGAAAAATGGCAAATTTGAAGAAAAAGCCTTAGCCATACATTTTGTAAAATCAAAAGCAGCAGAATATACGGAAGAAACATTTGACAGAATAGGCAAATGGTTTGATCCTGGAATATCAAATTGGGCAACCACTGATGTTTTGTGTATGTTAGTCTTACCTCATTTCTTCATTAAAAATATCATTGATTTCGACAAATTGAAAAAGTGGAATACCTCACAAAGCGAATGGCAACGGAGGGCAGTGCCGGTGTTATTTGCAGAATTATCGAAATTAAAAATTGATTTTCAAATAGACGAAGCTTTAAGCGTTATAGAACCTTTAATGGAGGACGAATCAGAGTATGTCCAAAAAGGACTTGGTACTTTATTGCGTGGACTATGGAAAAAACAACCAAAGGAAACAGAAAAATTCCTTTATAAATGGAAAGACAAGTGTGGCAGATTAATTATTAGATACGCTACTGAAAAGATGGATAAAGAGTACAGGAAAAAATTTAGAAAAGCAAAATAAAATGGAAGTAACAGAACTGGATAGCAGCAGGATTTCATATTGTGGTTTTTATTGTGGAGCCTGTCCAAAATTTAAAAAAGACGAATGTTTTTCATGCAAAGGTGACGACCCTAAATGTGCTGTTGGCTATAAAGCCTGCAAGGTAAGACCCTGTTGTATAGAAAAAGGCATTGAATCTTGTGCAGATTGTGATGAATTCGATTCGGTTAAAGATTGCAAAAAATATAATCCTTTAATGATAAGATTTGGTCAGTTTATAACACGAACAAATCGCAGAAAGGGAATTGAAATGATCAAAGAAAAAGGCGAACAGGAATTTTTGAAATTTATGTCAGAAAGACAATGGGTGACATATAAGAATTAAGGAGAAAAGGTACGATGGTACAACACTGTAAATAAAAAATAAGAGCGATATTTTAGTGACAACAAGGGGTTTAACATGCTCTATTTAATCTTCGTGTAACCAATGCGACGAGACTAGCACCGCACACCATACACGGAACTGTTGGTTATTAGATAAAAACATAAATAATGGAAAAATCCGAGACGAAAGAGAATCCAGCGTTTTTAGAATATGTTTATGAGCTCAATGAGGGCACTGAACTCCCGGAGGCTCTGGAACTAAGTTTGAAAGAAATCGATAACATTGATATCGCTCAATTGAACAGAATTGGCTTAAAAACTTATGAAAAAGGTAAATGGACAATTCATAAAATATTGCAGCACCTCATTGATTGGGAAAGAATTTGGTGTTTTAGAGCCATACTTTTTGCTCGTAGGGAAGGAACCATCCCTGAGGCACATGACCAGGAAATAATGGCTGAAAATTCCAACGCAGATGAAATGTCCATTGAGCAGTTGGTAAATGAACTTCGAATTGTACGCCAATCATCGATAATGATGTTCCAATCTTTCAACAAGAAAATACTGGAAACGAGCTGTAAATTTTTCGAATACGAAATGCCGCTTTTTGCCATTGGGCTCACTATTACTGCCCATCAAATACATCATTTTAACATAATAAAAGAGAGGTATATTCCTTTGGATGAATAACAGGTAAACTGGCTAATTTTAACCTTCATCTTCTTGGAATTCCAAAATATCTCCAGGTTGGCATTCTAAAACCCGACAAATGGAATTTAAGGTGCTAAACCTAATCGCTTTTGCTTTTCCTGTTTTTAAAATGGAGAGATTTGACAAAGTAATATCTACTTTTTCAGACAACTCATTTAATGACATTTTTCGTTTTGCCATCATGACATCTAAATTAACAACTATCGCCATACCTTAAATTGTAAGTTCGTTTTCAGACTGAATTTCGACACCTCGTTTATAGATCAAACCAATAATAAATATCACGCCAGCCATCAAGAGAAATTCATCTGCCGACCAATCGAAATTAAATGAAACACTTTGACTTTTCAACCATTTACTGAAGCCAGTCCCTATCAAAGCCACAAATCCAGTAAAAAGGGAAACATGCCCTATTTTACTTATCAAATCAGAAATGGGCTGACTAAATGGAAACTTTTCATCAAACCTGGAGATTAGCTTGATAACTATAAAAAACAATAAAAATTAAATTTAATTCAATAATTTCATGAAAAGCCAGCACTCAGCGACACCAATAATAAATAATTCAAGTTACGGGTTACAGGATAGGAGGACTATACGCCCACACGACACATACACAGATCGTCAGCAACCATTAAAATTGAAACACCTTCATATCATATTATTCCTTTTTTTTAGCATTAGTACTTATGCCCAAAGCGTGACATATAACCATATTGTAGATTCAACGGATGTCGAAACTAAAGAAATAATGGTCCTCTTTGAAAATTACTTGACTTCAAATCCTGGAAGCGCAGAGAAGAGTCCATATTGGAATGAAAAAGAACAACGAGACCATAAGAATTATGACTTCCTGGAAAGCGAATTTCAGCCTTCACTTTATATGGGATTCCCGGTTCACGTGTTAAGTATGAAGTTCATAAATGATGTTTGTCAAATTAAAGCTCAATTCTCTTATTGTAAAGACAACGGTGATCTTTACGTTTTGGCAATAGTGAACTATGTTGCGAAAAAAGAAAAGGGAAAGTTCAAACTGTATAATTCATTAACCATTAACAAGGAAAATTGGAATTGTACAACAGTAGGATTGGTGGATTTTTATTACCCGCAATACCACAAATTTGATTTCGAAAAAGCTCAAAAACTGAATGACTTTGTTAATCGTACTTGTGAAAACCTTGGTGTGCAGCCGAAACCATTTGAGTACTATCTTGCTGACGACTATGACGAAATCCAAAAGCTAAAAGGGTTTGATTATTATATTGGAATGGGAGGGCAATCAAAGCCAACCGGAAAAGCCAGTGACGACAAAGTATACTGTGGTGGTTTGGGAGAATATTACCCACACGAAGTTTTTCACGTTCAAATAGATGAACACTTCCCCAACAAACACTTTTGGGTTTCCGAAGGCGTTGCGACCCTTTTGGGGGGAAGTCGTGGAAAAAGCCTGGATTGGCATATAGAACGAACAAACCTCTATTTGAAGGAACACCCTGAAATAGACTTAAGTAATATGCTCAAGTTAACAAATTTGGATAGCCAAACTTCCTATCATTACGTGCTGGGTGGACTAATTGCAAAGAAAATATTTGACAAAGGTGGTTGGAGTTTGCTCAGGGAATTTATGTCAAGTGGGAAAACTGATGACGATTATTACAATGCAATTGAAGGCCTTCTTGAAGTAAATAAATCAAACCTTAATAACTATATACGTGACCAATTACAAATCGTATCAAATAAATAACGACTGTCAACAAGGTCTATCCCATTTAACTTTAACAAAAACTTCGTAAATTTCTTCCTCAAAAAACAGTAAGTCATGGCTTTCAAACTCGCTTCCCTGGAAACTATTCTCGACAGATTCTGGAATACGTTCAAAAGATTTCCCCTGGCCATTATTGTTGCTATAGCCGGAACCGTAACGCTCATGCTCACACTTGATATTGATGAATGGGAATTACAACAGGACTTGATTCGGGTCACCCTCGCCTGTATAGTGGTCATGCCGGCCCTCATCGCAGTCGGGACTTTTGGTGAGGCCAGAAGGGTGTCCGATCTATGGGCCTGGGCGATGAAGGTTCTTGTACTTGCCCTTGGAGTAGTATTTTGGTTGACGGTCGATCATCTTGAAGGGTATAAATATCCGGTAGTATTCCTGTTATTGGTTTTGGCGACTCATCTCATGGTCGCCTTTGCGCCCTGGATCGGAGGGAAGAAGGAGGGCTTCTGGCAATACAACAAACAGTTGTTCCTGCAAATTCTGGTCGCTGTGATCTATTCGGGTGTATTATTTGCCGGGCTGGCCATTGCCATTCTTGCTGTAGATCAGTTATTCAATGCCGATATTGAAGAAGAAACCTATATGCGCTTGTTCTTCTTCATAGGTGGGGTTTTTAATACCATCTTTTTCCTTTCCGGAGTTCCCCGTGATTATCAGGTTCTGGAAACAGACGAAAGTTATCCGAAAGGATTAAAAATATTTACTCAGTACGTTTTACTGCCATTGGTTTTTATTTATCTGGTGATCCTATACGCCTATATGGCCAAAATCCTGATCCAGGCTGAATGGCCGGTGGGGTGGGTGTCTATTCTTGTGTTATGTTTTTCCATTGCGGGTATTTTTTCCTTTTTACTGATCTACCCCTTGCGCAATAAACAGGAGGAGCGTTGGATCAGTGTGTTCAACCGCTGGTTTTACATTGCGCTGATCCCGCTTACGGTAATGTTATTTGTGGCTATTTTTAAGCGGTTACAGCAATATGGGTTTACCGAGGAGCGGTATTTTGTATTGCTACTGGCTTTTTGGCTAACAGGCATCATCGCTTATTTTTTACTTAGTAAAAAGGATGATATCCGGGTTATTCCGGTATCCTTGTTTGTGTTAAGTCTTGCAGCTGTTTTTACAGCTTTCCCGATTGCAAGGATGAGTCAACTCAACCGGTTTGAAGATATGTTGGAGAAATATGATCTTTTGGAGGATGGTAAGATCAAACTGGGAGACAAAGAACCTGACTTTGCCATGGAAAAAGATTTGTCTTCCATTTTTGATTTCCTCGATGACCGGGAAGACATGACTTATATCCAGCCCTATGTATCCTTTGATTTGGATTCATTGGAAGCCGAAGTCAATAAGGGTAAAAAAAGAGGTGGACGCATTGGCTCCAGAGTGATGAGCGAATTGGGAATGACTTATCGTTCCAAATACAGTCATGCACCGACTTCCGGTAATGAATTTGAAACTTATACCTATTATGGTCCTGCAAATGAATCTTTTGAGATTGCAGGGTTTGAGCAAATGCGCCGACAATATTTTAATGAAAACATCAATTATGAAGATAAGGAACCCTATATTTTATATGAAGAAGGAATCGGGTATGTGGTAACTTACAAAGAAAAAAAACTGCCTGTTGACCTGGTTGCATTTGCGCAAAAAATGGCTCGGGAAAATCCAAAAGGAACCTATGATCCATTGGACGAAATCCTGTTGGAAGCAGAAAATGAAGAATTAGCCCTGCGATTGTATTTTATAGATTTCCGCTTTGAAATGGACAAGGATAAAAAGATTGAAGATATTTCCGGCAGCGTATGGATGTTGGTGAGGGAGCAATAGGATTAGGAGTACCAGTTGGCAGTCTTCAGTTCACAGTCTTCAGGCCTTTTGCCTAGGAATACTATTTTGCCAAAAAATAGTATTTCTTAATGGAGGAGAATATTGAAAGACTTGCTTTGATGGAGAAAATGGTTTAAATTTGTGAACCATAATGAATCATTTTTTGAACCAAACCAATTGTTGTGAAATCTATTACCATACACAAACTGGATCCGGAGTTGGCAACTGCAATTGAAAAAATTGTGCAGACTACTGGATTGAGCCAAAATAAAGTAATTAAAAAACTACTAAAAAAAGCCTTAGGTCTTGAGGATAATGGAGGCCCCAAAAGGGACCTTAGCAAATTTGCAGGTAAATGGAGTAAAGAGGAGGCGGATGCTTTTGATGAGTCTACTGCAAATTTTGAGCAAATTGACGAAGATCTGTGGCAATGATAAAAAAAGTATTATTAGATACAAATGCCTACACGGCATTGATGCGAAATGAGCCTCAAGTTGTTGCTGTTCTAGGTAAGGCAGAAGAAATATTTGTTCCTGTTATAGTCTTAGGAGAGTTGTTTTTTGGTTTCGCAAAAGGAAATAGAAATAAAGAAAACCTTAATTTATTAAATGACTTTCTATCATTGCCGGGTGTTTCCATTCTCAATACAAGTATCGAAACAGCTGAAATTTTTGCGCAGATTCTTTTAGCTCTTAGAAAAAAAGGGAAACCAATTCCTACAAACGATATTTGGATTGCAGCCTTGGCCGTTGAAACTGGAGCATTAGTAATATCCTTCGATACCCACATGTCCTATATTGACCAGATAAGGTTATGGGATGGTAATAAATAAGTTCTATAACCAGAAATACTATTTTTCCAAAAAATAGTATTTCTTAACCAGCAACGGTCAAAAACCCAATCTACCCTTCCCCACAATCCACCTTCAATCCGTCATAGGCAAAAAATACATTGTCCGGCAAGGTCGGTTCCACATCAGCCTGTTTACCCATCTTGTGACTGATGTGGGTCAGGAATGCTTTTTTCGGATTGATCTTTTTGATGACCTCCAGGGCTTCTTCGAGGGTTAAATGAGAATGATGTTGTTTTTGTTGTAAGGCATTTAGCACCAGATATTCCACGCCTTCTAATTTAACCAGTTCTTCAGGAACAATGGTTTTGGCATCGGTAACATAGGCGAATTGATCAAACCGGAAACCCAGAACCGGAAGCTTTCCATGGATCACTTCAAGAGGCGTTACCGGAATACCCGCCGCTTTAAATGGAGTGTCTTTGTCAACATGAATCAGGTCGACACTCGGAGCGCCAGGGTAGGGGCTTGGTCCGAAGACATACTGGAATCTTCGCTTCAGGTCTTTGGCAGTGAATTCATCCGTGTACACGGGCATGTCCTGGCGGGTCATGAAATTGTACGGCCGGATGTCGTCCATGCCTGCGGTATGATCATTGTGTATGTGGGTAACTAGAATGGCATCCAGTCGCCCAACCTTTTCCCGTAACATCTGTTGCCGAAAATCCGGACCGCAGTCGATCAGGATATTCTTGTCTTCCGCTTCTATAAGGACTGAACTTCTAAGCCGTGCATCTCTTGGGTCGGAGGAGGTGCAGGCTTCACAGGAGCAACCGATCATAGGTATACCAACGGAGGTACCTGTTCCAAGAAAAGTTACGTTAATTTTCATCCGCCGGGTTTGTTTCGGATTCTTTTTTTGCGGTGTGTTTGTTGATATCTTTTAATAATTTTAAAGAATCTTCAGACAACGCCTTTTCTTCGATTTCGATTTTTGAAAGAATATCAAATAAAACGTTCATCCGGGCCTCCGTATCGAAAAATTTATTAACAACAGCGATTTTGCGATCCTCTACAATACAATATCCGGATTGAAAGTTACCTTTCTCATAACGGATGGTATACTCCAGTTCGCCGAAAAGCGTTTCGAGTTTTTTCAGATTGTTTCTTGTGTATCTCATTAAAATCTCTGTTTTCTAAAGCAAAAGTAATAGTCTGAAGTTCAAAAAATAAAAATTTATTTACTTTTACAAAAAATACAAAGCATGAAGAAACTACTTTTCGGAAGCCTGGTATTCTTTTTTGTCTTATACCACTCATCATGTAAATCCGAACCGGAAGAAAATTTCGACGCATTGGTCGGCAAATGGGAGTTAGAAACCGCCACAAATAACGGGAAACCCACAGAGCTGCTCACCGGCTTATTCTTCAATTTTGAATCAGACGGATCAATGCGAACCAATGTGACCGGATCTCCGGAAAGTGTTACTTATTCCATCGCGGAAGGGACGATTCAGCAAAGAGAAGGAAGAATCGATGTTGACTATAAAATCCAGACACTTAACGATACCCTTTTAATTCTTACCACCAAGATCAGGAATGCTAATTTTCGCTTCAATTTAAATCGGGTAATGGACGGAGAGTAAGGAGTTGATGTATTTCGACAAAGGAAGGTGGAAATGCATATTCTCATTCAAAAACCTGACTTTTCCGTAAAAAGGTCCCTCTCCAGGCATCATAAACCTTGGAAGTGTTGTTATACTTATGTAGCTTTATTAACCCAAGTTGCGATAAATCGCAATTTGGTAAAAAACAAACTTCAAAAGACAACTTTCAAAAGAAAAAAGAGCTGTAATCTGCAGTTTTTGTTAGTTGCTTTTTGATTTATGAGTTTTGCTCAAGGAGCATCGCAACTTGAGTTAATTAAGGTGTCGCACATCATTGAGCATTTCGTCCGTAAATGACAAGTGAAATACCACTTGTAATTGATGCGACATAAACCTTTAATTTTTGTCCAATGAATATCAGAATTCTTTTTTTTGCTATCCTCACTTTTTTTGGCACTGCACTAAAAGCTCTCGATGCCAATATTAGTTATGCCGGTTTTAAGAGCCCTGATCAATCCTACGTAGAGGTTTATTTTTTCATTACCGGCTCCTCCCTCAAGTATATACCTGTTAAAGACTCCCTCGAACAGGCGGCTGTTGAAGTCCTGGTGATGTTCAAACAAGGTGAACAAGTTGTCCGGTTTGACAAATTTGTACTCAATAGCCCGGTGGATGTCAACCGTTTGAATTTTTCAGACATTCAAAGGTATGCCCTTCCTGATGGAACCTACGACCTCGAAATAGAATTGAAAGACCTCAATGATGAGAAAAATGTAAAAAAATACAACAGTGAAGTTGTGCTGGATTTTCCCGACGGCGAGTTAAAGCAGTCAGATATTCAACTTTTGGCATCTGTTGAAAAAAATGATGATACCGATAATCCATTTGTAAAAAATGGACTTTTTATGGAAATGTTGCCCGGGAATTTTTATACCAGGCATTCCGGCGAACTGTGGTTCTATAATGAAATATATCACTCCGACATTGCGATAGGAGAAGCTTTTATCCTCAGTTGTATCGTCACGCGAATTGAGGAAGGAAAAGAAGTTTCTGAAATTCTGG
>QQUB01000755.1 GCA_008501835.1 Bacteroidota bacterium | reverse complement strand
GGTACTGGCGTACCCTGCTAAGAGATGCCGTCTCTATGAGACTTCCGGGAGCATAATTCTCTGCAATCAACTATTTGAAGAGAAGCTTCTGTGATGATCGTGGCTACTACGTACAAAATAATTTAGGGGACAAATTACTGGTTTTACGCAAATGCCATAGGCATGGCACATCCTAGCGTGAGACGATAGTCTCATGCTAGGAACAAAGCCTGGAGAGTTCCATCGGAACGGTATGTTTAGATTCATAGGATATGGGGTGTGCCGTTCCCATGGAACTGGGGAGATTCCTGTCTTTTACAGGGTACTGGCGTACCCTGCTAAGAGGTGCCGTCTCTATGAGACTTTCGGGAACATAATTCTCTGCAATCAACTATTGAAGAGAAGCTTCTGTGATGGCTGTGGCTACCACGTACAAAATAATTTAGGGGACAAATTACTGGTTTTACGCAAATGCCATAGGCATGGCACATCCTAGCGTGAGACGTTAGTCTCATGCGAAGGACAAAAGCTAAAGAGTTCCATAGGAACGGCATATTTCTCCTGATTTATAAAAAAGTGCTGATTTTTTTGTCACGTTTGACTATCTCGTGGCTTTTATAATAAAGAGGAATACAATTTATTAATTTCAAATGAAAACTTATGCCAAATACTTATTCTCAAATTTATCTACATAATGTATGGTCGCCAAAGTACAGAGAAGCTTTAATTCGGCCCAACTTTGAAATTGAGGTATATAAATACATAACAGGAGTTGTCAAAGAATTGGGCCATCTCCTTATAAGGATAAATGGGATGCCTGACCATATTCATGTATTAATACGATTAAAACCTCATATTGCACCATCTAAATTGGTTCAATTAGTAAAACAAAATTCTTCTAAGTGGATAAACCAACAAGGTTTTTTAAATCAGGAATTTAAATGGCAAAGGGGAGGTGGAATATTTTCAGTTAATCCCTCCCATGTAGACAAGGTTATTAAGTACATTGACAATCAAAAAGAACATCATCGACAATTAAGTTTTAAGGAAGAATATGTTAAACTTCTTGGAGAAAACCATATTGAATACGATGAACAATACTTACTTGATTTTTTTGAGAATGTTTATTAATTACATAACAAGCAGTTATCGATCCTTGCCATTATTTCTCATGAAGATCACCAAAAACAAAAATCCCGGTGCCGAACGTTATCGGCACCGGGTTGTGTTGGTTATGTCATGGTCAGGTTAAACCTGACCGGTAATATCAGTGGTTCTAATTATTTTGTCTGAATAGATTGCAGAGAATTGAAATAGAATGACTGGTCTTTGTAGCGGATGGCCATGGAGTAATCTTCCGGGTTTTGTCCGGCAAAGCTGAAAACTTTTTCAATTTTGTCCTTATTACCCATTTCCTCGCGATAAACGATCTCCCCGTTATTGTCAAAAATGACTACTTCTCCGTCATCAGCACCTAATAAAAGAGCTGACACAAAAATCTTTTCATCTTTCTGATAAACAACAGGTTTGAAAATTTGAGACTCTTTGTTCTCGTCAATCGTCAATGTGTGCTGACCTACCTCAATCACCTGGTTGTAGATGCTTTGAGCATCCTCAATGGTGAGGGTGTAAATACCAACAGGCAATTTTGACAGATCGAACAACTTTGCAAATTCCTTTCCTTCTTTTACATTTTCGTTGAACAAAACTTTTGCTGAATTATCTTTCAAGGTGACCTCGAAATTTTTAGCGGTGTGATAATTCATATAAAGAGCAAATGATTTTTCAATTCCTTTTTTCAAGACAACCGATGGGTTGACTTTTGTAGCAAACAGCCCTGTACTGGCAGTTATCATCGTCAATACAAGCGCAACAACTTTTACCAGTGGTTTTAAATTAAATGATGTCATGGTTAAACAGTTTTTTAAGATTAATTATCGATCCTTTCAGATCTTTTAATTGGGTGAAAAATAAATTCCGATTGAAGCTGGATTTAAATGTTGGGTAATTACAATTCATTAATCCGTTATGTTCTTTGATTTCGTTGCTACGGGATTAAAACCTCATGAGCTCGTAATTCGGACTGAAATCTTTATAATAATTCCTCATAATTCAAATACAAACAACTTCTTTCGAATTGACAACGCAAAGATATGGCGGGTTTTAAGGCTGTACTACCTGTAAATTTTCCTATATGTGTGTTATTTTAACCAATTGCTGGCAGGTGTGAGTTAGTTTGGTTAATTTTGTGGATATATGGGTTAATTTAGCACAGGTTTGGTAATTGAGACCTGTCTAATTTTGTCTCTTCAATTAAAAAATAAATTATGAACAGGCTTAAGCCAACCTTTGAAAAAATAGACCCCACTTTTGGAAGCTCTTTTACAGTTAGGGTTTTTAACGAAACCAATCAAAATACTCCTCGATTTTATCATTTTCATCCTGAGTTGGAGTTGATCTATGTAAAAGGAGGGAGTGGAAAAAGACATATTGGTAATCACCTGTCCTGTTATAAGGATGGAGAGTTAGTACTTATGGGCTCAGGGTTACCGCACGCAGGATTTACCGACCGTATGACCCGCAACGAATCAGAAGTGGTTGTGCAAATGCGAGAAGACTTTC
>QQUB01000538.1 GCA_008501835.1 Bacteroidota bacterium | reverse complement strand
CCATTCTTCCTGAACATCTGCCAGCTTTTTGGCGAGTCCTTTTTTTCGATATTCCGGCAACACCCCACCCATCCAGGAATAAAAATGATCTTCTTTTTCATACCCGACCTTAAACGCTACGGGTTTTTTCCCATCCCAGGCAATCAGAATAAGGCTCCTGACGCCATCCAGCCGTTTGTGGTACTCATCCTCTCCGGCCGGATCAATGAACTCCGGCAACTGACGGGAAAGTTCAACCGCTTCCGTAATACCACCTTTTTTAATCTCAATCATGCTAAATATCGATTTCCAAAAAAACAGGGCAGTGATCGGAATGTACTACATCGGTCAGTTGCTGAGCAGATTTGAGTTGATCCTTTAGGTTATTGGTAACGGACTGATAATCGATACGCCAACCTTTGTTATTGGCTCTGGCATTGGCCCTGTAGGTCCACCAGCTGTATTGAACCTGCTCCGGGTTGAGATATCTAAATGAGTCCGTAAACCCATTGTCGAACCATTTGGTCATCCATTCCCTTTCTTCAGGAAGGAATCCGGAGTTCTTTTTATTACGCACCGGGTCATGGATATCAATCTCCTGGTGGGCTATATTATAATCTCCAACCAGGATCATTTTTGATCTCTCTTTGAGCAAATCGTGTACCCAATCAAAAATATCCTCGAGATATTTCATCTTAAATGCCTGCCGCTCATCTCCTGAAGTCCCGGAAGGAAAATAAGAATTGATGAGGGTAACATCCCCAAAATCTGCTCTCAAAACGCGCCCTTCCCGGTCATAGATATCCATTCCGCAACCCTCCACAACAAGATCAGGTTCAATTTTTGAAAAAATGGCCAATCCGCTATATCCTTTTTTCTCAGCAGAGTGCCAGAAGTCTTTATATCCCAAATCATTTAAAGCCGAAACGTCCACCTGATCCGGTTGAGCTTTGGTTTCCTGGATGCATATCACATCAAAATCATTTTCAGCAACCCAATCCACAAATCCTTTTTTGAGGGCCGCACGAATTCCATTGACGTTATAAGAAATTATTTTCATACTCTTTTTTTTATAAAAACCTGACCTGAACAATAACTTTCCGGTCTAATGTGAAGTGTTCCAAAGGTATTTAATTTTGACAAAGATCTGTTAAATTATTCTTTCAAAAACTGGCTTTAAAGCCAAAAAACCTTTAATATTAAAGTCAGGACATTGCTTCCCCCCAAAGAGAATCTGCGTTGACCAGGACACATCTGTTTCACTTCAAAAACGTAGATTATGCTTACCTTCAAAAACTATAACATTGCCGACTGGATATCCTTTTCCAGGATCGCACTGGCTCCTGTCCTTTTGCTCCTTATTCTGCTCGATGAAAGACTGATCTTTTCCTGGTTACTGGTCTTTACCTATTGCACCGATATGCTGGACGGTTTTGTGGCCAGAAGGCTCAAGATCACCAGCCCCCGTGGTTCACAACTAGACTCTTTCGGTGACCAGGTAAACTTTGCAGTAGCTGTTTTGGGGTTGATTTTCTTTGAATTTGAATTTATTAAGGCCAATTATCTGCTCATCCTCGTTGTTTTTGTGCCATACATCATCCAGATGCTGATAGCTTTTGGGAAATACGGCAAAGCCACTGCATTTCACACTTACCTTGCAAAGCTATCGGCAATCGTGCAGGGAGTTTTCATTTTATGGTTGCTGTTCTTTGGTCCGGTCTATTGGTTGTTTTATGTTATGATCGCTTTGGCATTACTGGAAACAATTGAAGAGATCATCCTGATATTCATGTACGACAACTGGGTGTCGGGAGTAAAAGGCATCTACTGGGCACTAAGGGATAAAAGAAGATTAAAAAAAGCCGAATCCGGCTGATCGTGATATTATGATGAGGTCATTTCCATTTTATACCATTTTACTGTTGTGTTTTACCATCCTGATCATAGATGTTTTGGCATTTGTCTGGCTTAGGGATATTTTGGGCCCATTTTCTACTTTCTTTCAAAATGGCATAAAAATCGCTTTCTGGACTTTTACTGCCGGGCTTATCCTGGCGATTCTCTGGCTAAAAATCCGACTTGATCGAATTCCGGCGCGACGTAAATACCAGCTGATAACCTCTCTGTATGGATTGACTGTTTCCTCCATTATTCCGAAGCTCATTTTTGTGATAGTGATCAGTTCGCTTTTTTTTACAAACGAAGCTTTGACAGAGCAAGAATCCTTTCTTTTTGTTCCGCTGGCAGGTGTCTTTGCCGGTTTTTTACCATTTTTCATCATTGTGCACGGGATTTTCAGGACACTATACCTTTTCCAGGTCAAACACATTAAGCTCGAATTTAAAAACCTTCCGAAACCATTTAACGGACTAAAAATTATTCATATCTCAGACCTTCACCTGGGCAGTTTCAACTACAAATACCGTGTCCTCGACCGGGCCATCAGGCTCATCAATCAACTGGAGGCAGATTACATTTTTTTCACTGGAGACCTGGTCAACAATTTTGCCTGGGAACTGAAAGGATGGGAAAGTACGCTAATCAGAATGGAAGCACGGAAAGGAAAATTCGCCGTTTTGGGCAATCATGATTATGGGGATTACTCCACCTGGGACCGGCCGGAAA
>QQUB01000367.1 GCA_008501835.1 Bacteroidota bacterium | reverse complement strand
ATGAGATCCGCCCCGGCAACTTCGTTTTTTATGATCTGATGCAGGTGCAAATTGGAGCTTCAGATTTTGATCATATTGCAGTGGCCATGGCCTGCCCAGGCGTTGCAATTCATGAATCCAGAAATGAGATCGTTGTGTATGGTGGGGGAGTGCATCTTTCAAAGGATCGTTTGGAGGATGAAGAATTCGGAACCATTTACGGAAGGGTGGTTGAACCGGAAGGTGGAGGCTGGGGGAAAGTTGTGCCTGGAATGTACATCCGAAGTTTGTCGCAGGAGCATGGGGTGGTGGTTGCTCCACCGGAGGAAATAGCAAAGTATGAAATTGGTGATTATCTGGTTGTTTTGCCGGTGCATTCCTGTATGTCAGCCGATCTTTTGCGAAAATACCTCACCACGGAAGGGAAGTGGATAGAATGACATAGAAAAAATGATTATGCAGCAATTTAAGGTTTCAGAAAAAGGCTTAGGAGAAATAAAAAGAAAGACATGGCTGAGATTAGTCCCAATACTGATATTAGTGCCTCTGTTTATTACTTTTTTAAATTACCATAATGAGATTGATTTTGATTTAAAAAGAGAAGCATTGTTTCTAGTTATACTTATCATTTTTATGGTTTTTGTTTTTGCAAGAACCCAACGACGGCAAATGGATTCTTTGAAAACCTATGAGCTAACCCTTGAAAACACTATGATTGTCAGGGAACAATTTGGATTGCCTACAATTATCATTGACCATAGAGATATTTCGGTTATCGAAAAAAACAGGAATGGAAGTTTTGTTATCAGGGGAGAGCAGGCATCAGAGTTTATTATCGTGCCACCAAATATGGAAGAATCGGAATTACTGGAGAAAATGTTAGGTGACCTCCATACGATTCAAAAAAAAGAACAAAAATTCCCCGACGGAATTATTTCCGGTATAACTTCTCTAGGTGTTTTAATTTTAATGGCTCTACTCTACACGTCAGAAAACAAAATTGTCATAGGAGTTTCCGGTGCATTGGTTTTGATAACTATGGCATTTGGTTTTTTCTACATCAGAAACAGTAAACATTTTGACGATTCTCTAAAAAAGAACCTTTGGATCGTCTGGATAATTATTTTTTCCGTATTAGGTTTTATTTATTATAAACTAACAGGAACTTAGTAGGAGGATAAAACTAGTTTAAATTAAAAGTTTCAATATCACAAATTATTTTAACCACAGAGCCTGTCCCGTACCAAAGGTCGGGAATTCACTGAGAAGGCACAGCGAACACAGAGATCCAGGTATAACAACTTGAACCATTTGAACTCCTTGAACCATTTGAACCTGGTTTTCTCCCTATTCTTTCTTTTTTCTCATTGGCGCCAACTGTGTTTTCCAACCTTTTGGCATGGATAACTGTTGAATATCAAATCAAACCTTTAAACATGAGAGCCATTTTACCTATGCTGTTTTTGTTTTTCACCACAACATTAATTGCTCAGCAAGACTTGATTCCTACCAATAAGGGAGATCTTATCTTGACACCAATCCTCCATTCAACGATGGTCATGGAGTGGAGTGATAAAACCATTTACATCGATCCTTACGGTGGTGCCGAAAGATTCCAGAACTTCAAAACCCCCGATCTTGTTGTGATTACCCATAAACACGGTGATCACCTCAATGCCAAAACCCTTGCTGGTCTGTCGCTTGACAAGGCTGAACTTATCGCACCACAATCTGTGGTTGATGCCCTGGGAGAAATTTCTTTTGGAAAGATTACTGTTCTTAAAAACGATGAATCCATCGAAACTCATGGCCTGAAAGTAACGGCAATACCTATGTACAATTTGCCTGAAACGGATGAATCACGTCACCCCAAAGGCTGGGGCAATGGTTACGTCCTGGAAATTGGCGGTAAACGTTTCTACATTTCCGGAGATACAGAGGACATCAAAGAGATGAGACAATTGCCGGATATTGATTATGCCTTTGTTTGCATGAATTTGCCCTATACCATGGATATTCAACAGGCGAGTTCAGCTGTTCTGGAATTTAAGCCCAAAGTGGTTTATCCTTTCCATTTCCGCGGCGCTGGAGGAAAATTCAGTGATGTGGAGGAATTCAAAAGAATCGTCAATGAAGGTGATCCCCGGATTGAAGTAAGGTTGAGGGATTGGTATCCGGAGAAGTAGGTTTTAGAGGTCTGGATTTGTTGGGCTTTTTCATATGACGTACCTACGGCACTTGGGTGGAAGCGCGCTTCCAGGCAAGGCACTTCGTGCCTTGTTACCCAGATTTGGTTCCTCTGGGACCTTTTTATATTCCTTTTTTTAAATGAAAGTCAAAAACTATGTTCTCTATGTGACTATGTGGTTAAAAAAATGATTTCATTTTTATATTGGAATCCCAAAACCTCCATTTTTTCCCCGTAAATTATATTTTTGGTGAAATTTCAATAATTGCACTTTATGAAAAAGCTACTATTGTTCGTGATTTTGGTGTCCTGCACCATAGTGTTGACCGCTCAGCATGACCTGATCATTCCGAGAAATTTATTACCCAATTATGAATCGGGGATAAGAAGTACAACCGGTGCCCCCGGTCCAAAATACTGGCAAAATCATGCGGATTATTCCATAGATGTGGAATTGATCGCTGATACACGAACGGTCAAAGGAAAGGAAACCATCCTTTATTATAATGAGAGTCCGGATACGCTGAAGGAACTTGTACTGGCCTTGTATCAAAATGTATTGAATAAAGATGCAAAGCGTGTTAGAGCCCTTCCAAAGGAAATCCTTCATGACAATACCGTCAATATCGAACACTTATCTATTGACAAAGCCCTCGTAGATTTTGAAAACAAGACTAGCAGGACCAGTACCAACCTGATCATTGAACTGGATAAACCCATCCTGCCCGGAGCAAAGGTGGAAATTGAAGCGCACTGGAATTACCAGATGATCAAAGGACTGCAGTTCCGGACTGGGGATTATGGCAACGGAGTGGTTTTTGTAGGTTATTTCTATCCAAAAGTAGCTGTTTATGACGATGTAGATGGCTGGGACAAAAAGGATTACAACCTTCTCCACGAATTCTATTCAGACTTCAATAGTTACGACGTTCGCATCACCGCCCCAGCAGAGTACATCGTCAGTGCTACCGGTAGGTTGCAAAATTCGAAGGATATCCTCTTGCCGGAGTTTGAAAAGCGATTTCAGCAGGCACTGAAGTCCGAAAAGGTAGTTCATATCGTTGATTCCCTCGACCTTCAAAAAGGCCGGGTGACCAAACCTGGAGAAAAACATACCTGGCACTACAAAGCTCCCCTGGCTCCTGACTTTGCCTTTTCGCCCTGTAAGGATGCTTTATGGGACGGATCTACTGTAAAACTGAAAAGCAAGGATGTATTTGTAGATGCCGTTTACAAAAAGTCGTCCTGGGATTTTTTCCAGGTGGCTGAAGTAGCAGCAGGAGCTATCAAATACATGTCAGAAGGCTTCCCCGGAGTGGATTACCCATATACCGATATGACCATCATCAATGCCGGAGCGGCTATGGAATTCCCGATGATGGTGAACGATCCAAGTGTTTCCAGCGAGCGTTCCTTACACTCTCTGACTGTGCATGAAGTGGCACATACCTATTTTCCTTTTTACATAGGAACCAATGAACGAAAATACGCCTGGATGGATGAAGCCTGGGCCAATGTGGCTCCTGTTTTCTATTTTGAAAGCAAGGATTGGGAAACAGATTACATTCCTTATAAACTGGAAAGATATTATCGAATTGCCGGTACACAGACAGAGTTGCCAATAATGACCTTGACCAATTATCTGGAGTATTATCCGGCATACCGTCATGCGACCTACAGTAAACCTTCTTACGGGCTGCTTTTTTTGAGAGATCTGCTGGGAGAGGAAGTGTTTGAAGAAAGGTTGAAAAAATACTTTGATAACTGGGGATTCAAACATCCGATTCCCTATGACTTCTTTTACAACTTTAACCCTGATAATGATCCAGTGGTCAACTGGTTTTACCGGAAATTTTACTTTGAAACATGTTACGCCGATCTTTCGGTTGTGAAGGAAGATGGTAAGCTGAAAGTTGTAAATAAAGGTGGAATGCCTTTGGCCTTTGAGATTCATTTGATTGGAGAAGGTGGTGCCAGAACCCAGCAAAGTATGCCTGCTCAGGTTTGGATGGAAACCGATGAAATTCCTTTGGAAGTTAAAGGCAGTGTCAAAAAAGTTATTATCAAAAACCAGTGGGACCTGGATGTGAATATGGATGATAATGTTTTAACATTTTAATTACAAGGCAGACAAGGAAGAGGGTTGTACCGGAGAGTTCTGCTGAGAATTTCAATGAAAAACTTGTCAATCCAGCAGGGGATATGTGTGGAAAGCACCAGTCAGTAATATTGCTTATTTTTGGAGTTTGGTGACAAACACTTGCAAATGAACGAAGAAAAACCGTCTCACCCACTTAAGGAGACCCTAAACGAATATTTGGCTGACCTTTTAGATCAATGTAAAAAGGATAACTTCACCGATGCGGAAACCATGCTTTCTGCTAAGGAACAAATCCTCAATAACTACCTGCTTAAAAACCAGTTTTTCGCCATTTTTGACATGAGAAAGGTCGACTTCACTTTTGTCAAAAAGGAAGTGAGCGAGGTTATAAACTACACACCTGAAGAATTTTCCATTGATTTATTATTACGGGTTATTCCGCCCCTTGAATTATTACTGGTCATAGAATATGCAGAGATAGCCTTTGGTTTGATGAGTGCAGGGTTTCATTTTAAGGTGTTGCAGGAAACTTATCTCGTATCATTCCCTATGTACAAAAAAGGCGCCAGCAGTTTGTCCCGGGTTTCCAGAAAGTGTTTGTTATTTGAGTTGGAAAATGAATTGCCCGCCTCCATCCTTGAAATCTGGGAGGACAGGACGTTTGTGGATGATCGAAAACACGTACAATGGGTTCTTTTTTCTTCCACAGACGAAGTTACCCTGTCACTAAATCAAACCTTTTACCATACCTGGACCAAGAAACTCGGCACTAATTTTACCAGACGAGAACTTCAGACGCTTATTCTAAGTGAATCCGGAAAACCTGTAAAGGAAATTGCTTCCGACCTGGGGATCAGCCCATATGTGGTTGAGGAGTATTTTAAAAATATGAAAAAGAAGGTGCGTCAGGTGGCAGAAAAATTTAATGCTGACAGGGAGTTTACCCGTGGCATTCCGGTTGAGGTGAGTCTGCCATACAGTATGACCCGCAAAGAGTTGATACATTTCGCCTACACCTTTGGATTGTTGCCGGATAATATGTTGAAACAGCATTTTTTGGATAAATAATTTCCACTCATTGCAGGTTTTGAGCTGATCAATTGTACCCCTGATTTCAGGGGGTAAGAGTGGTTTTAACTTTTCAAAAACAGATTTTTTATCCGCAGCCCTTTATCTTTCCATCCATAATGGCTCAAAGAACTTTGGGATTTTAGTTGAATAAATATTGGTGTAGTAGAAGACCTTTAAGAATGGAAGGATTTCCTGCATTTTGCTACACTTTGTTTTCGCCAAAAAAGCTTATCTCACAATTGCCATCCTTTGTTAGTAGAACCCTGATTTACTGGTGTTCTCCCGGAAAAGCAAAAATGTGCTCTGAAAAACTGATGTTCCCCCTTACTGTTGCAGCCTTGGGGAGGTGGTGATCTAAGCAGAATAATCATTGTCCTCCTTTCTCTGCACCTAAAATTTTTCGAATGTCATTTTAATGATTTTGAAAACAGTTCAAAAAACCAGGAAAACTCCGGGTTAAACCGATAAAAGGAGGCGTGTCCAACCCCTGGCAAATAGTGAAAATTAAAATTTAGCCTGGCATTTTGCCGGGCTATTTTTTTTGAAAGGATCTTGAGGTGCAATCATATTGATCAATTTTTAAATCAATCCCGGAAGTGATTGGGTTGTGATTACCTTAATTATCATGCCTAATAACCCAGATCCAGTAATCAAAAATCTTCCCTTTTTTCAAACAGATCTCTTTTTGGATTTTTCCGCCTCTTTCCAAAAGCATATCCCGATATTCTTTCAAATCGTATTGGTGAGGATGAAGAATATCACCCGGGATAAGTTTGAAAATCGGTTTCAACCAATTATGTCGATGTGCGTCGGATGAAATGATGAGTTTGCCTCCGGGTGCCAATAATGAAAATAAATTGTCTAGACTCAGGTTAATATCGGCTACATGGTTGATGGCATTCAGGCAAAACACATAATTGAATTTTTTTTCGGCAGTAAAATTTTCAAGCGTCTCAGAAATGAAATTCACATTGGGATAGATTTCTGGATTAAAATGAGACAGCTGGTCGGTATAACGATCAAGCAGTGGGTCAACTGCTACAACCTTTTGATGGTCAAACACAATAAAAATGCCTGCTGGCCCGCTGCCGGCATCCAGGATGGTTTCACCAGCTTCCGGGAAAACACCAAGCTGTTGCATCACCCGTAACCAATACTCCTTTTTGGCGGTGAGGTAATCATCAACCGGTTGGCGCCTTAGATAGTTTTTCCACCATCTCAATTCAGCGGCCTGTGCTATTTTCCATCGTAATTTCATATCTTGGAGCCTGGTTTGTGTTGAATTTAAAATTCTGGTTAGAGATTGAATAAGAATAATGAAGATTCTGGATGATTGATACTCAGTTTAACAATATCAAACCATGTTAAATCCTCTTGCTACTGGACATGAAGGTTGAAATGAAAGAAAAGATGAATCCCGCTGGCGGGGTCGGGTCAATGGAGAAAAGGAAACTTTTCCCATGATCCGGGGGTGGAATCTATGCGGGAAGTGGTTCCACCCCCCGATTTTAAGTCAAAAAGTTTACACTTTCCGACTTAAAACCGACCCCGCCAGCGGGGTACATCAATCGCTCATGTCCATTAGAATATTAAACCATGTCAAAATAACTATCACTCGAAGGTACGTTTTATGGCATGGCACACAAAATGAATTAAATCACAAAACTTCAAAATGTTATACGCGGTAGGAACAAGGGTACGATTTAAAAACACCGGAGATGAAGGAATTGTCACAGCTATGCTGGACGATAATATGTTGAGTGTGCGATTGGATAATGGCATGGAAATTCCTGCTTTTATCGAGGATCTTCAGCGATTGGATGAAGAAGATACAAGTAAGGTGAAAGCAAAAATTGTCAAAGGCAAACAACCCAAAAGGCCTGCTGCACCAATTGACCTCAAATCCAGGTCTCAGTATTCCATTTTGAAAAGTTACGGACTTCAACTGGCTTTCGATCCGGTTTACAGGGAAGATGGGACTACCGAGAAGTTTGAAATGCTCCTGATCAATGACACTAAATTTGAATGTCTCTATACCCTGACATTATCCCTCAATGGATATGCGGAGGAAAAATTCAACGGAAAGATTCAGGCAGAAACAATGGTTCCGGTTGGTGAGCTTTTTTATGATGAACTCAACGATGCTCCGGAAGTAGAGGTGGAATGCTGGAGGATTACTACTCTCGGAACCGGAAACCGCTTGCACAAAATAATCAAGATAAAGGCCAAACAGTTTTTCAAAAGCCTGAAAACAGCGCCCTTGCTCAACAAGCAAGTGCACCTGTACCGCATTTTTGAAGACCTCGCTGATTCGGAAAGTCCCCGATACAAAAAGAAACCTGAAGATCTTAAGACCTATACCAAACGTAGTGCAGGCGGAAGAGTAGTTTCTGGAAGTAATATCAGAAAACCTGGGCATGAAGTGGATGCTCTGGCTAATTTTACCACAGAGATTGATCTGCATATTGAAAAGCTGATCAGTAACCCATCAGGTATGAAAAATGCTGAGATCGTCCGGAAACAGATGGCTGCTTTTGACAGTTATATCAACCAGGCCATTCGCCTTGGCGTAGACCGGGTTTTTGTTATTCACGGTATGGGAGAAGGCAAACTGAAAAATATGATTGCCTCCCGGCTGATCCAGTTGCCGGAAGTGATTTCCTTTAAAAATGAATTCCATCCTCGTTATGGTTATGGTGCAACGGAAGTTATTTTCAAGGAAACTGGAGTAGATTGATCAAGGTTTTGCCTTTGACCAGAAAAGGAGGGATGAAAGGCGACACCTTGTCGAAGGATCAGAATTAGATTGAATAAATATGAAAATTACTTTTTGTCACCTCTTTCCCACACATGAAAACCAAACTACTTTTCATTTTTAAATACGCATTGTTCTGGTTGGTATATTTTTTCCTAGCCAGGTCAGCTTTTTTGATTTATAATTTTCGCGAGACAAGTGAGATCGAGCCCGTGCATGAAATATGGAAAGTGTTTCTATACGGGTTGAAAATGGATGCCTCAGTGACCGGATACTTTTTACTGCTGCCGGTACTGGTTTTAATTTTCGGATCCTTTTTTAAAAGCAACATATTCCCTCCCTTCATAAAATTCTATAGTTTTTTTCTGCTGTTCCTCACAACCATCCTGGTGGCGACGGACCTTCGCATATTCCGGCATTGGGGATACCGGCTCGATGTATCTCCATTTCTATATTTGAAAAACCCTGGAGAAGCTGTCAGTTTTATCTCCTTTGCGGAACTGGCCATTGGTGTGCCCGGCATTCTGGTGGTGACGGCTGCTGGTTATTTTATGTTTAAAAAACTAATAAAACCGGATAAAATCAATCATTCCAGAAGCTGGTTGTTCACTCCGGCAGCTTTTTTGACCATTGGAGTTCTGCTGATCATTCCTATCCGTGGAGGAGTGGGGCTGAGCCCGTTGAATGAAAGCAGTGTTTATTTCAGTCTGGATCAATTCTGTAATCTGGGAACATTGAATGTATTCTGGAATGTTGCAGATTCGATTACTGAAATGGATGAAGATGAATCCACCTATGTACATATGCCAATAGGCGTTGCATTATCCAGGACGGAAAAACTTTATCCGGAAAAAAAGAAAACCCGGAAGGTACTCAAATCCTCAAGGCCGAACATTGTACTGATCATCATGGAGAGTATGACCCGGAAGATGCTGTATGCTTACAGGGATTCTTTGGTCATTACGCCCCATTTGAATAATTACGGAAAGGAAGGTATATACTTCTCCAACTTTTACGGAAGTGGTGAACGAACAGATAAGGGTTTAGTGGCTATACTGAGTGGATATCCTGCGCTTGCACAAAATTCAATTTTGAGTTCTACCCGAAAAGTATCGGGCCTGCCAACTTTATTTAACACGCTGGATGAGGCTGGATATGAGACCGCTTTTTACTATGGTGGAGATGCCAATTTTGCAAACATCAAGTCTTATATAATCCATGGTTCTCCGGACATTTTAATAGACAAATACGACTTTGCCCCAAAGGATTATAATGCCAAATGGGGTGTTCATGACCATGTTTTATTTGAACGGGTTTATGAAAATATTCAATCTGCATCAAAGCCTTTTTTCAAGACTATCCTGACCCTGAGCAACCACGAACCCTTTGATGTGCCGCAACCGTATATTTTCAAATCCAGGGACCCGGAAAGTCTTTTTGCGAATTCGGCCAATTATGCAGATTATGCGATTTTTGAATTTGTCGAATGCCTTCGGGAAACTCCGGAATGGACAAACACACTGGTTATTCTGGTGGCTGATCACAGTACAACCATGCCCTATTGGTCAAGTCATTACGAACTGGCCAGGTTTAAGATACCCATGATTTGGCTGGGAGGAGCCCTGAAATCAGAAGGGCTGGAAATTTCCGGATTTGGAGATCAGACAGATATTCCGATTACTTTATTGAGGCAATTGAACCTTTCTGCTGAAGAGTATATGTTTGGGAAAGACCTCTTAGCCCGGAAGGCTCCGTCATTTGCCTATTATGCTTTTAATAAAGGATTTGGATTTGTATCAGATAGCTTAACTTTGATTTACGATAATAAACAACAAAATTATGTTGTCAAAGATATTCACGGTGGTCCTTTTGAGGAAGGAATAGGCAAGGCTCACCAACAGGTAGTCTTCAGGGATTATCTTGAAAAATAGTATGGGTATTATGGGCAACGCCAAATTCACATGGTTGGGATTGGCTGCTGTTTTATTGTGGAGTGCAACGGTCGCTTTGGTACGCAGCATTTCTGAACAGATTGGTCCTGTTGCAGCAGGAGCAGCGGTGTATTTGGTTGGAGGCATTATTTCAACGAGCTATATGTTATTGGCTAAAAATCCCTTTTCTGCAAAAAGAAAATTCCCTATCCGTTATTTCCTGAGTACCGGTTCACTTTTTCTTATTTATACGGTTAGTTTATTCCTGGCAGTGGGATTGGCCAAAACAAGAATAGAAGCTATTGAATTGGGCCTGGTAAATTATCTATGGCCCGGGCTCACCATACTTTTATCTCTGGGTTTACTTTCCCAAAGGAGCAATATCTGGATTGTGCCGGGAACCTTGCTGGCTTTCGCGGGAATATTCCTGGTTATTACGGCAGGGACAGATTTCACATGGTCAGCTTTTATATCTCATATTAAAGGCAATCCGCTGGCTT
>QQUB01000242.1 GCA_008501835.1 Bacteroidota bacterium | reverse complement strand
TCAGGCATTTTCTTCAAACGTCGTATTCCCGGACTTCGGGAGTCCAGGTAATTTTAAACGCGGTCTTCATGGGAATGCAGTTTTGGGTTACAGATCAATATCAGGCGACATCCTCATTGAACCCATGTTGTGGATCAATTACAGCAGCCCGGGCATTTCCGATGCCAACTTCAGCATTCGTTTTGAAAAGAGGGAGACCTTCTGGACAGGGCTTAATTTGTCGTTTAATCAGACTCTTTCCTTCCAGCTTGGATATATTCTTACCAAAGGCATGATGAAGGACGGCTCATTAAGAATTGGCATGGCAGGATCTTATAACCTTGGTCCTTTTGCACAGGCGAGGGGTTTGGGGTATGAATTTTATTTGGCGTACCGGCTAGAGATTTAACCGCAAGGACTGAACAGCCTCTTTGCGTTCCTTGCGCTTCCTTGCGCACCTTGCGGTTAAACCAATCCCCTTTCCCACTTTCTTCCTTCCTTCAAATTCCTTAACTTAGGATCAACATTCTCAAATCCACTACCATGCCCAACACCTGGACCTACACATTTTTGGAGGAAAAGCGCCAAATTGCCGACCCTCTCGCTGACCAAATCGTAGCAAACTTAGTTGAACAAACCGGCCAGCAGGCAGCCAAAGCCTTATTTGATGAACTTACCCAAAATGTTGACCTGCCACTGAAAGGAAAATTTCCGGAAGTGGATGAATTCCTGAAATCCACAGCTCAACTCCCGGAATGGGCAGACCCGCCAAAGCTGCATCTGGCCAACCGTTTCTTCACCGATCATGGACCGAAGTTGCTCATCATTTTATACCACAAATCTCTTCCAACCCTTTACCTCGATGCCAACGGAGCAAAAGTTCTCGTTCATACAGGCAGACTCGCCCACGATGGTAAATCAAGGAATACTTTTGCCCGGCGAGTTGCAGAAACCGGGCAGTTCTTATTAAATGTCATGCAACAAAAGGCCCTGACTAAAAATGGTGTGGGCATCAAAGCTGCTCAAAAGATTCGCCTGATACATGCTTCTGTCAGAAACTTCATTCCTGAAGATCACTGGAATGCCGAAGACTGGGGACTTCCCATCAACCAGGAAGATCTCGCATTGACCTTGATGTCATTTAGTGTTCTGTTACTTGATGGCCTGGATGCATTTGGCATTAAATATTCGGAAGAGGAAGCCGAAGCCTATATTCATTACTGGAACGTGATTGGTTATTTCATGGGCATCAACGAGGATTTGTTCCCTGCTTCCAGACAGGAAGCCTCCAAATTGGTAAAGGCTATCCTTGACCGACAAGCCTACCCATCGGAAGAGGGCAGTATCCTTGCAGAATCACTGGTTACTTTCACGGAAGCCAACATTCCTTTCGAGAAATTTGAAAAAACATCTACCCTTTTGATTGCTTTCCTCATCGGCAACCGATATGCAGCTATGTTGAACATTGTTCCTCCGCAAGGGTGCCTTGCCTACTTCATACCACGCATTTTTAAAGGCGTCTTTAAATCCGGTGAACGATTGGAGGATATCGTCAATCAACCGATGAAATTGTTTATTGAAACCTTTTCCCATGTAGCAGCCAAAAAGATGGTTGGATACTTCGACAACTATAAAAACAGGCATTTCACTATCCCTGAAGAGTTTGAAAAAGCCTGGTTTAGAGGGACTTAAAAAATTTGATTTTCAATTATTTATAAAAGATAATTGCCTTAAAAGTAGCATTTGGTCAATTATTCGCTTAGCTTTGCGGCACGTTTGAACGGTTTTAGTACCTTAAGAACGTTTATTTTTTATCTTTTTAATTTTTTTTTATGAATATTTTTGTAGCAAAGTTAAACTTTGACACACAGGAGTCCACTCTACAGGATGCCTTCGAAGAATTCGGAGATGTTGATTCTGTAAAAATCATTATGGACAAATTTTCAGGCCGCTCTAAAGGTTATGGTTTCGTTGAAATGCCAGACGATGACGCTGCACAAGCTGCTATCGATGCATTGAACGACACTGAATTCGACGGCAGAACTATTGTAGTTAAAAAAGCCGAACCTAGAGAGAGGAGAGATAACCGCGGCGGTGGCGGTGGTTATCGCGATCGTAATCGTGACAACAATTACAACAGAAGATACTAAGATTTATTCGTATTATTTTTTGTTCTTGAAAAGAAAGCCTCTGCAGCACTGCAGGGGCTTTCTTATTATTATCCCCCTCTCTGAGGGGGAAGAAATATTAAAGAAAAGCTCACTTTTCTTTAATATTTCGGGGGAGGCCTTCCCGCTAGCAACTCCCACCCAACCCAAGAACCTCCACCACCAAATTTGACAATCAACCTTCTACCTAAACTCAAAACTCTCCCCGTCAAACCTGTCTTCCGGCCAGGCAAGATTTGACCCCTCCAAAGGGATTGGCGTCAAATTAGTGTATATCAATGCCAGAGGCATGGCATATTATTGCATGGTACGCCAGTGCCTTGTAATAATGCAAAATTAATCCAGTCCCATGGGAACGGCACAATTGACTGAATATGAGACTAATTGTGCCGTTCCCATGGAACTGGGGATTTCTCAATTCATAGCAAGGCACTGACGTGCCAGGCTATGAGATGCCGT
>QQUB01000735.1 GCA_008501835.1 Bacteroidota bacterium | reverse complement strand
TTTGTGGACTCAGGCATCAAGGATAATATTTACTATTGGGGTGAATTTCAAAAAGCCCTCCATACGTTTGCAGAACTCAAAAAAGCCTGTCCTTCAATCAAGGCTCTCAATCTTGGAGGAGGGTTCACCATTAGGAATAACCTTGGGTTTGAGTATGATTACAAATACATGGCTAATGAGATTGTGCGCAATATTAAAGAAACCTGCATGGAACACGAAATTGAAGAACCGGATATCTTCACCGAATTTGGCAAGTTCACCGTTGGGGAAAGCGGGGCAGTAATTTTTGAGGTGCTTCAACATAAAAGACAAAATGATACAGAACATTGGTACATAATCAATAACAGCCTGATGAATACCATCCCTGATGCATGGAGTATTTTGGAAAAATTCATCCTGCTGCCCGTAAATCATTGGAACAGGGAATACCAAAGGGTTAACATCGGAGGAATAAGTTGTGATCATTCTGATTACTACAATTCTGAAGAGCTTAATCAGCAGATCTTTTTGCCAAAGTTTGAAAATGGTGGGACAGAACCACTTTATGTGGGTTTTTTCCATACAGGAGCTTACCAGGAAGCCATAAGTGGTTATGGAGGAATTAAGCATTGCCTTATTCCGTCACCTAAACATATTGTCATAGACAGGGATAGCACAGGTAATTTTACAACAAAAGTATACCGGGATGAGCAACAACCGGAAGATATGTTGCGAATTTTAGGTTATTAGTCCAGATTACATTGAGCATGACAAAAACGGCAACCATAGAACTCCGTAATCTCAAAATTGAAGATTACCTGGATTTAACAAACTCAATGAAAGCTGCCTATGCTGACTGGGTAGGTTCACATTGGGAGGAAGATCATATCCGAAAGCTATTAGAGGTTTTTCCGGAAGGTCAATTGTGCATTGTTTATGAGGGTAGGGTAGTAGCAAGTGCATTAGCACTTATTGTGGATTATCAAAAATTTGGAGACAACCACACTTATCAACAAATTACGGGGGATTATACCTTTAACACCCACAACTCCAAGGGCGATGTATTGTACGGGATTGATGTATTTGTGCACCCTGAATATCGTGGATTACGCCTCGGAAGGCGATTGTATGATGCGAGAAAGGAATTATGCGAAAATTTAAATTTAAGAGCCATTGTTTTTGGAGGTCGTATTCCAAATTATAATGAATTTGCCCAGGATTTACAACCTAAAGAATATATCCAGAAAGTGCGTCAAAGGGAGATTCATGATCCTGTTTTGAATTTCCAGTTGTCAAATGATTTTCACGTTCGAAAGATCCTGACAAATTACCTGGATGGTGACAAGGCAAGTCTCGAATATGCTACCCTGATGGCCTGGAATAACATTTATTACCAGGAAAAAGATATACTGGTCAATGCCACCAAAACGGTCATTCGATTAGGTCTGGTTCAATGGCAAATGCGACATTTTGCCAATTTAGAAGCATTCCTTGAACAGGCAGAATATTTCCTTGACGCGGTAAGTGGTTACCAAAGTGATTTTGCGCTTTTTCCGGAATTCTTCAATGCACCATTGATGGCACCCTATAACCATTTGTCCACAGCAGATTCGATCCGGAAACTGGCAGAATTTACAGAACCATTAAAGGAGCGATTTTTGGAATTTGCCATTTCTTATAATGTGAATATAATTACAGGGTCTATGCCTCAGATTCAGGAAGATGGCACCTTATTTAATGTAGGCTTTCTGTGCAGACGTGATGGTACCTGGGAGCGTTACGAAAAGGTTCACATCACTCCATCTGAGAAAAGCAGTTGGGGAATGGTTGGAGGTGATAAAATAAAAGTTTTTGATACGGACTGTGGGAAAGTTGGTGTTTTGATTTGCTACGATGTTGAATTCCCTGAATTGCCGCGGTTGCTTGCCGACCAGGGGATGCAAATCCTGTTTGTCCCCTTTTTGACTGATACTCAAAACGGTTACATGAGGGTTCGAAGTTGTGCCCAGGCCCGTGCCATTGAAAACGAATGCTACGTAGCAATAGCAGGATGTGTAGGCAACCTGCCGAAGGTGAACAATATGGACATTCAGTTTGCACAATCAGCAGTATTCACCCCCTGTGATTTCTCATTTCCTACGAATGGCGTCAAAGCGGAAGCAACGCCAAATACGGAAATGACCTTAATAGCAGACGTGGACATTAACCCGCTTTTGGAACTGCATAATTTTGGCAGTGTTCGAAATCTGAAGGACCGTCGTAGAGATGTTTATTCATTAAAAATAAATAATACACCATAAAGAATGATAACAAAAACTTTTGGAGGCATACCTCAGAATTTTGCAGATCAGGAAGCATCGAAAATTTACCTGACCTCTATTCCTTATGATGGTACAAGCACCTGGGGGAAGGGTGCTGATAAAGGGTTTGAAGCATTTCTGGAAGCTGCTGAAAATATGGAGTTATTCGATATTGAAACGGATAGTGAGGTTTATCGTCAGGGCATTCATATCTGCGACCACATCCTTGAGGATAGCAGACCTGAAGCTGTATTTGAAGCTACTTACAACCTAACAAAAAGGTTGCTGGATACAGGCAGGTTTTTAACTTTTTTTGGCGGTGAGCATTCCGTCAGCATTGGTATAATCAAAGCCTTTTATGAAAAATATTCAAACCTGACAGTTTTGCAACTGGATGCTCATGCAGACCTTAGACCTGAATATGAGGGCACGCCATATAATCATGCCTGTGCATTATATGATGCAAGTCGACATACTAATTTAATTCAGGTAGGGATTCGAAGCATGGATATCACAGAAAAGAAATTTTTGAACCCGGATAAGTGTTATTTCGCCCACGATATTGTCTTAAAGGATCAATGGATGGAGCAGGCCATCGGGCAAATGACTGAAGATGTTTATATAACCTTTGATCTCGATGTGTTTGATTCTTCTCTCATGCCTTCAACGGGCACTCCTGAACCAGGTGGCCTGTTCTGGAATGAAACCCTGAGTTTTCTAAAAAAGGTCTTCAGAGAAAAAAACGTAGTTGGATTTGATATAGTTGAACTGGCTCCAAATCCTTTAAACAGAGCTCCTGATTATTTAACGGCCAAGTTGTATTATAAAATGTTAAGCTATAAATTTAAATAAAATGGAAATGAATATTACCAATTTCATACGGCACCATTACAGGCATTTTAATGCTGCAACTGTAGTGGATGCAGCAGATGCATACGTTGAACAATTAAATAGTGGTCATAAGATGATGATCACCCTTGCAGGTGCTATGAGTACGGCCGAACTGGGCCTTTCTCTGGCCGAAATGATCAGGCAGGATAAAGTACAAATAATCACTTGCACAGGAGCTAATCTTGAAGAGGACATTTTTAACCTCGTTGCCCATTATCATTACAAGAGAGTCCCCAATTACCGGGACCTGAGCCCGTCTGATGAACAGGCTTTACTCGATCAGCATTTTAATCGGGTGACAGATACCTGTATTCCTGAGGAAGAAGCTATGAGACGCATAGAACGACAATTGCTGGATGTATGGCAAAACGCAAAAAATGAAGGGAAAAGATATTTTCCGCATGAATATTTATATCAAATCATCCGATCCGGGGCATTAAATGATTCGATGCAAATCGACCCCAAAGATTCCTGGGTGGTTGCAGCCTGTGAAAAGAATATCCCCATAATCGTTCCTGGTTGGGAAGATTCAACGACTGGTAATATGTTTGCGGCTCATTGCATGCAAAATGAATTTGAACCCTCCCAGGTAAAATCAGGTGTGGAGTACATGATGTTCCTTGCCAACTGGTATACCGAAAATGCAGGGGATAAGGGCGTTGGATTCTTTCAGATAGGAGGCGGGATAGCAGGAGATTTTCCAATTTGCACGGTTCCAATGTTGAGACAGGATATGGAGATGACTGAAACACCATTTTGGTCTTATTTCTGCCAAATAAGCGACTCCACAACCAGTTATGGGTCCTATTCCGGGGCTGTGCCTAATGAAAAAATTACCTGGGAGAAATTAGCAATCGATACACCTAAATTTGTAATTGAATCGGATGCGACCATTGTGGCCCCATTAATTTTCGCTTTGGTATTGGGATGGTAAGTTTGAATGTTGTTTGTATCGTAAAGAACATATTGAATTGTAGATATTTTCATCTTTCAAAAAAATACTTAATTCATTCAGCTTACCGTTCTCAACAAATGGAAGAAGGGGTTGAATGACCTTGGAAAATTCCTTAAGTGCTGATTTTAACTCATCATCCCATTTGAGGTAGTAATTTTCAAAATCGGAGGGCCTCAATACTTTTCGACATTCAGGCCTTGTACAGGAAAGTTCCATTTCATCCATTACGTTGAGCAGACCGTAATCACAGGTAATTTCATCGCCTTCCACAATATCTTTGATGGCTATGTCAAAACCATAGGCAGAACTCAAAGTATTATAGTTACAGCAATGGTTGACATATTTTGCAAAGTCCCAACTGAGAATTCGAACTCCGGTTTCATTCATGTAGGAGTATTTCTCAATTTGTTCTTGCATTACCAGGCTGTGATTTTCGAAGTCCTCCGGTTGAATCTCTAGTTCCAGGCTGTCTTTTATATAAACGATTGTGCCTTTGGGAATAAGTTGAGTGGCAAAAACCCCGTATCCGATTTCATCGCTGATGTATCGGATACGGGTATGAGGGTGAATCATGCTAAAAACAAATTTGATTTAAAAAATAGAAACAAGTGGACATTAAACGAAACTAAAAAGGACAAGATTCATTTCTCGTCGAAAGGATCAAAGTTCAAAGACGAGAAATCATTTAAGGATTCCCCCTCAATTTCTTCTTTTTCTTTTAACCAAACCTGGACGTGATGATACTTTTGCTTAAGTACTTTACGCTTTCCTTTTGGTTGAATATTGTCAGAAAATTTTTTAAAGGAATGTTGCTTCCTTTTAGGTTTTTCTTTCCGTAACATGGTTTTAAATTTTAAGTAAATATCAACGCCAATTCTGAAGAAATTCTATAGAAAACCGGTTTGGATAATTTTTTTTGCGTGGAGAAATTTTTCGGGTTAATCAAGGCAAAAGGGTAGGGCATTTGAGCTGTATAATGTTTCCATTTTTTAGAGTAGTGTCCGGTAAATTTTCATTATAAGAGTAAGCAATTCAGGATGATTTTAAGGCAATGTTAGCCTTATTTAAATCTGGAAGAAAAAAGATTTTACTATTTCAATGAGATGGCTTCATTTTCAAAATTTATTCAGAATTGGGAAATAAGTTTGCAATTAAAAAAAGCATTCTGAACAAAAAAATCAATCCTATGATAAGTCTAAAAGTGATTATTCAAATCCTTAAAAAGAAACTCCTTTTTGGAAAAGAATCTAAGGTTTCCATATCCCAAACAGATGAATTCGAAATTCTTGATTTCGATCACAGGCCTTTTTTGAGCCTGATGGAGAATAATAAGGAGTGATCAATCCAAAAGGAATATCTCCTGCAATTTTTTGTGGACTAAAAAAAGAAGATTATGCCAGTGATTAGAACGTTCCCTAAAGTGGATAGATCCATAGAGGACTTCGAGGAAATTTGTGCCCCGGAAGTATATCCAATATTTTTTCCCATCGATTATATCGAGGAAACAGCAGAGGCTGAAGAAATATCGGAGGGAAAAGAAGTAATATCGGATGTAAAAAATACTTTTTTCGTTCCTTCCATTTGGAAAAAATGGCTCGCCGTATTAAAGACTAAACAGCCCATACCATAAGGCAGGTTTTGACTCAAAAACTTCCATGGATAAGGTGAAAAAACTACTCTCTGCATCCACCTTTCCGGGGTTAAAAAAATTTTCTCAAAAAAGATTTTTCTTTTCCAAAAAATTCAGATTTTATTCAAAATTGGCAGTTAAGTTTGTGTTCAAGTTAAAGAAATCGAAAGTCTTCAAGCTTCTATATATTGAAGATAATTAGAGCTGTTTTATTGTCAACCCACCTGCCGGACGACGCTAAATTCCGTCCGGCATTTTTTTTCGATTTTTTTTACAATCTGTACATTTCTTCAATTTTTCTTCAGAATTGGTTGGCTAATTGAGATTGTTTTTAATTTTTAAAATATAGAAATTATGTCTGTTACAAAGCGATATTCCGATGAGGAATTGGAATTGTTTAAAATTCACATTGAACAAAAAAAGGTGAAAGAACTGGAGAACTTAAGCTTTCTGCTTGGTCAGATTGATGATGTAAAAGAAGCAGCTGCAGATGAAGCAGATTGGCAGGAAGATACCTCTGGAAGCGATCTGGAAATGCTTTATACCATGGTCAATCGACATAGAAAACACCTGCAGGACCTGGAAAATGCTTTGATACGCATTCGCCAAAAAAGCTATGGTGTTTGTATTCTTAGTGGCGAATTGATTGATAAGCGAAGACTCATGGCCGTACCAACCACTACCAAAAGCCTGGCAGCTAAAAATGAAGCCATGCTTCTCCAGGAGAAAAAGGAAATCAGGAAGACTTCTTCCATCAAAAAAAGTGAACCTAAAACAACGACCAAAGTAATTAGAAAAACAAAACCATGGGTAAAGCCAATAAATTTCCAGGATGAGGAAGATGAATTGTTCATGGATGATTTACTGGATGGGGTAGACTATAACGAATTGGAAACAGATATGGAAAGTAACTTTGATTGGTAAAGAAACAGCATCACTCTAATTTCGTGTACTTCAGGGAAATGGCGCTTCCTCTTTGGGGTATGTTTAATAGTTTAATTCAGGATTTTCTGATCTGCAAAACATTATTTTTATTCGTAAGGAAGAATGGATGATTGATTACATTTTTCCATTACCGTTTTTAATAATCGATAGATATTCAATTTATAAAAATTCGAACATGCTCCTAGTCGTTTCCCCGAAGTATAGCGATTTGAGAAAAATAAAAATTTGAGATCAATCCCGTGATATTAAACATGATATATTTGACTATCTTGCCTCTGGTTAAATTCGATTAGTAACATGAAAATCCTCATTATTGAAGACGAACAGGATTTGCTTGAGCTTATTCTGCGGTATTTGAAAAAGGAAGGATATGTTTGTGAAGTGGCAACAACCTTCATGGAAGGATATAAGAAAATCAATAATTACGAATATGATTGTGCCATTATTGATTTAAACCTGCCAGGTGGTGATGGATTAAAGCTGGTTAATATTTTACGGGAAGATAGCACTCAAACAGGCATTCTTATTATTTCAGCCAGGGATACACTTGATGACCGCATCACCGGCCTTGATATCGGGGCTGACGATTATCTGACCAAGCCTTTTAATCTTTCAGAATTAAATGCCAGGATCAAGGCAGTCATGCGTCGCAAGACTAACCAGTTTAGCAAAGAACTGAATTTTGGTGACCTGATCATCAATCTGGACGAACACAAAGTAACCGCCTGTGGTAATACACTGCAACTGACAAAAAAAGAATATAATATATTGTTGTACCTGGCCCGTAATAAAGCCAGGGTCGTCACCAAGGACAGTATCGCCGAACACCTTTGGGGTGACTACATGGATGGTGCCGTTTCCTATGATTTTATTTATGCACATGTCAAAAACCTGCGGAAAAAGCTGGCGGATAATGGCTGTGGAAATTTCCTGAAAACCATTTACGGCATTGGGTATAAATTTCAAATAAATTGAAACGATTAAAACGGCTATATTTCATTCCTGTATTAATTTCCTTGCTGGCTGCTTTTTTGCTGATTTGGAAATTGGCCCCTGCGGCATTTTATTCAAAAGCTCTTTTGATAGCGCTTATTCCGTTGATACTTTTAGTTATCGGATTTCGGTACATCACCTATCAACGTATTCAAATCATTCGTAACCAACTATATCAAATCTTTCACGCCCTGGAAGAATTTGATGCTGATGAACCGACCAAAGTAGAATTCGAAGATTCACCTTTTCCCATCTTTAATGAACTTAATGAATACCTTGTAGAATTAATAGATCGTATCCGAACAGACTTTCAAGCCCATAAACAATTTACTCAAAATGCATCACATGAATTGCAGACCCCACTGGCCATTATTAAAGGCCATGTTGAAATTTTACTGCAATCCCCCAATATTGGCGAAAAGGAAGTTGAATCTCTCGCCATTGTCCTCCAAAACGCTAATAGACTGTCTAAGATCAATAGTGCTTTGATTCTACTTTCGAAAATCGAACATCAACGCTTTGTGGATACTGAACAGGTAAACTTTGTTGCGGTTGCTGATGAGGTTTTGGGTAATTTTCATGATTTAATACAGATTCACAATTTGGAAATCAGGAAGGAATATTCGGAGATATTTGAAGTGAATATGAGTCGTACCCTTGCAGAAATCCTCATAGCAAATCTGGTGCAAAATGCAATTCGGCATAATGTCAGTGAAGGCTTCATTGAGATAACGATTGATTCCGGAAGTTTCTCGATAAGTAATCCGGGAGAAATTTTGGATATTAAACCCGAAGCTTTGTTCAAACGTTTTCTGCGAAAATCTGATGCGGAAGAAAGCCTGGGGTTAGGGCTTTCGATTGTAAAACGAATATGTGAACAGTCCGGGCTTGAAGTATCTTATAACCATACCAAGGGGCAACATTCCTTACATATTCATAAGAATACTAATTGAGTCCCTTGCATTAAGATCTTAAAACAATATCCCTTACTATTCGACTCTTACCCAATGGGCTGCTTAAAAAATCAATAATTCCTAATACTGGGCTCCAATAAGATCTCCGCTTAATTGCAATAAATTCAGTTCAAGGATCTTGGCATCAAATTTAGCCTGGTTATAACTTCTTTGCGCGTTCAACAGGTTTAACTGAGCTTGCCTGTACTCAACCGAACTTACCTGACCAATCTGAAACTGATCCTCCGTAAAACTGAAATTCAATTGATTCGTTTCCAGGTTTTTTTCTTCGGCCTTTAATACAAACAATGCGTTTTGATAAGTTTCCCAGGCGTTCAGCACATCCCTTTCCACAGCCTGGTCGAGACTGGCCTTATTGAGTTCCTGGGTCATAATTGAAATTTTTGCATTTTGAACCTGAGTGCGTGTTGTTCCACCGTCAAAAATGTTCCAGGAAGCGGTTACCCCAAGATTCAGCCCATTGCTACGGATCAAGTCCGTCTGGAAAGGGTTCGGATTATCACTTAAAGGATTATCCGTTAAATTCCAGCCATAGGATAAATTCGTACTGACAGTTGGCATTTTATTCGCTTCGAATTGCTTCAATGTGTAATTACTTTGATAAATCCCCTGTTCAGCAATCAGCAAGTCTACATTATTGCTTTTTGATTTTGTAATAAGATCTTCCAGGGATAGTCCTTCTGTATAGAGCACTGTGGTATCAACTACAAATTCATTGATTATTCGGTTATTGAGAATGACATTCAGGTTCCTTTTGGTATTAGCCAAAAGCCTTACAAGATTCCTGTAATTAATACTATCTCTGTTGATATCAACTTCAGCATTTAAAACATTTAGGCGGGACCCTTGTCCGTAGTCAAACTGATATTGAGCGCGTTGCAATCGTTTCTTGGAAACCTCCATAGTTTCTTCCTGGGCCTTTACATCCAGTGTGACCTTTGCAACCTCATAATAAGCTGAGAATAACTGAAGCAAAACTCCTTCAACGCTTTGACGTACGTTTAACTCGGCGATTGATCTTGCCACTTTGAGGTTTTCAAGATTGTAGTACCGTCTTTTCCCATCATAGATGACATAATTGGCTCCTAATGAAGCATTATAACGCTGGGTGGCTGCTGCACTGACATCCTGCACATGTCCATCGGCAAAAGTTATTTTTGTACCTCCAAAATCCAGGGTACCGCCTGCATTTGCAGAAACAGTTGGGAGGTAGCCGGTGTTAAAAATATCCGTATTATTTTTGGCAATCTCCAGCTGGTTATTAACCATTTGAAGATTGTAATTTTGCTCCAGGGCTAGTTTTACAGCTGCACTTTTTTCCAATAGGGGCTGGCTGATTCCCAAGATGGGGATTAAAAAACAAGCCAATGAAATCCATATTTTATTATTGATCATTTTCATTCCTTTTGACATTTTAGCATTTGAGTTTATTATCTGACAATTCAAACACAACGCGAGTCGCTGAAAATCAACTCCTATTTTGACTGATGATTGTCAACTGTTTACTGCGGACTGAATTAGTGTCCTTCCTGTTCTGCTTTCATTTCTATTATGGCTCTTTCAACTTCCTCTCTGGTGGGCTTGTTCCCGGTCAACAACCATTTTGCATACACCTTAACCGAATTGAAGAAATAAAGTAATATCGGAAGCATCAATAAAGTCAGGAAGGTCGCTAATCCAATACCATAGGCAATAGCAATGGCCATGGGTATGAGAAACTGAGCTTGTCTACTCGTCTCAAAGATCAATGGAGCCAAACCTGCAATAGTGGTGATGGAGGTTAGGAATATGGCCCTGAACCTGGATTTTCCTGCCCGAAGCAGGGCGTCCTCAAAGTGCATTCCTTCCTTGAGATACAA
>QQUB01000551.1 GCA_008501835.1 Bacteroidota bacterium | reverse complement strand
TATTAATTCAATTGTCTGTTCTTTGATAATAGCTTTTTCCTATCCAAATGCAAACCACATTGAATACATTAAGCATATTGGGAACCAAAACAAAGATCCAATTAATTCCATGTACAATTGAAAATCAGGTTGACTAATAGCTGAAATGGACAACATAATAATCAAGCCCCCGAGAACAATTGTTGCTCCTCCAAATACAAATATCAATTGTACATACCTTTTGAATGGAACCCTATATTCAACTATTTCATTCATTTTTTTTGAAGCAGAACGCTCCGAGCGGATGCGGCATACTCTGAGTTGTGCCTGCGGCAGAGTATGATCGCCATTCCGCTTTGTTGTAAAGCGTTTTTTATTTTATTCAGTTCTTTTTTCTAAAACTAATATTTGGTATTTAATCCAAACATTGTCGTCGCTTCCGTCAAATATCCTCTTTTGGCACCAACCAATTGGAAATAAAGTTGCTCCATTCCAAAAAAATGGAAAAGAATTTTCGCCAAAACTTTCATGGTTTCTTTCAATCCAGGCTTTTCCATGATTCCGTTCAATTACTTCCATAATGTAAAATCCGAATTGAATTGCAATTCCGTTTAAGCCCTCCTCATTTTTCGTTCTTTCATATTCCTGGTGGATTTCTGACAATATTTTTTCCACATTTTTTATTGATTCGTCCGAAAAGTCTAATTCAAATTCAAATATGTTTCCGACTTCCAAGGCATAATCAATCATTTCTGATTTAATTTCTAAAAGTTCAGTGCTTGTTTTTTGGTGATTCATTCTTTGGCACGAAAAGGTTAAGAGAAGGATTAAGATTAGATTTTTGACGTTCATTTAAATATTTCACTCAAATGTTTTACAACTTGTTCATAAACATACCCTCCAAAATTATCAAAAATTAAAACAAAATGCTTGCAAAGCAACATTGATTAAAATTGGCCTTGTTTAAACAATTGAAATTCAATGCTTTAAATACATAAATGTGTTATATTTCCCTCGCCTAACCGATTATACCCGGCTAAAAACGTTTAAAAACGGCACTAAACGGCTAATCTCCGGCTAAACCAGCCATCGAACCACATATTTGTTGGCAAAGTTTTGTAACCCCGTGGCAGGGATTTGATGAGGCTATAGGACATATAAATTCAAAGGAAAACAGTATTAAGACAACCTTTCTCAAAGTCCGGCATTTTGACTTTCACTCAATTGTCCTTGTTTCCTTTTTCCCTTTGGTCCCTATTCCCTTGGTCATCCCCGCCACAAAATCCCCCTGAAAATGAAAGAAGAATTTCTGCACTACCTCTGGCGACTGCGCCGCTTTGATTTGAAAAACCTGCAAACTACTGAGGGTGAAAACATCAAGATCCATTCAGTAGGTAAGCTGAATGAAAATGCCGGACCCGACTTCCTGGATGCCCGTATAAAAATTGGGGAAACCTTCTGGGCAGGCAGCGTCGAGATCCACATCAACGCCTCGGATTGGAATGTACATGGCCACCAGCGCGACAGGGCCTATGACAATGTGATCCTCCACGTTGTTTACGAAGAAGATCGCCCCATTTTTGATGCTAATGGAGAACGCATTCCCTGCATGGAATTGCGCCGCCGGATCACTCCTCGGGTGCTGGCCATGTATGAAAAACTGATGCGCAGTGAAAAATGGATCCCTTGTGAATATCATTTTACCAATGTGCCGGAGATCACCCGCAATTTGTGGCTGGATCGTTTGTTGGTGGAGCGCCTGGAAGACAGATGTGTGAGCATGCAAAATCTACTGGAAAGCAATAAAAATGACTGGGAAGAAACCTTTTACCAATGTCTGGCCCGTGGGTTTGGGCTGAAGGTGAATACGGATGCTTTTGAGCAACTGGCCCGGTCATTACCATTGGTTACCCTCGGCCGCCATAGAGGTCAACTTTTCCAAATAGAAGCTTTGTTATTCGGACAGGCGGGATTTTTGGATTTTGACTTTGAAGGTGAATATCCCAATAAACTGAAAAAGGAATACAGCTTCTTAAAGCAAAAATACGGGCTCAATCCAATGGCTCCGGCAGCCTGGAAATTCCTCCGGATGAGGCCGGCCAATTTCCCGACGATCAGAATTGCCCAATTCGCTATGCTCATTTTTCAGACGACCCACCTCTTCAGTAAAATGCTTTCAGCAGCAAATGTTCAGGAGATCGAAAATGCGCTGACGGTAATTACTTCCTCCTACTGGGAAACTCATTACGTTTTCGACAAACCAACCAGTAAAAAATGGAGGAAAATGCTCGGCAAAACCACTATCCATTTGATCATCATAAATATCATAGTTCCATTCCTGTTCCTCTATGGAAATCAAAAGGATGATGATAAATTTAAAAACAAAGCTTTCCAATTATTGGAATCCATCCCCGCTGAACAAAACAAGATCATGCGCGGGTGGAAAAAACTGGGCGTCCATCCGGAATCGGCTTACCAGACCCAGGCACTCATTCAATTAAAAACTAAGCACTGCGAATTGAAAAAATGTGTTTCCTGCGCAATTGGGAATAGTGTTTTTGGCGGGTGTTAAGGGTTTGCATCAAATTAGTGAGAACCAATGCCAGAGGCATGACATATTATTGCGTGG
>QQUB01000883.1 GCA_008501835.1 Bacteroidota bacterium | reverse complement strand
AAAAGGTTGATATGGCGGCAACCTTCACAGTCATCACCATGGTCTTTGAACCCGGTTCCAATACCATCCAGATGTCGTCCGTGATCATTGGTTATCAAGAGGGCTGTTCTTTCACTGTAGAAGTGTTCATTTTGAAGAAAATTCCAAATCTTAAAAATGTATTCATCGGTCTTTTGAATACTATTCACGTATTTTTCCCAGTCATTTTGATGAGCAGAAAAATCCGGTTGCCTGAAATTGATAAGCATTAATTTGGGGTGATGAGTGGCCATGATCTTTAAGGCATTTTCATAGGTGATACTGTCATTACGATAGCCTGAACCAATACCGTTAACTCCACAATTTGCGGCAGGTCTGTTTTTCCCTTGCCATTCTGTTTTCAGGCAATCTGACAAAATTTCAAGTTTATCCTTGCTGGTAACCACCCAGGCGTTAAGACTGTCCAGAGCTGTGGAATTTAACCAATGCTGGAAAATGGAAGGGTTTTGTGGCAGCTCATTTCCGGAATTATTGATATGCTGGTAAATGCCAGTGGTTATTGCTGTATGCCCGGCATTGGTATAGGTAGGGCCATTATTGTAAAAACGATTGTAGAAAACGCCTTCTTTCGCCATTTTTCCCGCCATGTACGGAATATATTGATGGGAGGGATCACCCCATGTTTCTGAAAACCGGGCACCATCCATCACAATTATGATGGCATTTTGGGTTTTATATTGTTCAGTTGCCAAAGTTTCCTTTTCACAGAATGTAAGTCCTGCGAGGAGTAATCCACATAAAACCAAAAGTTGGGCAATCTTTTTTAGGAAACTGGTCATAATATAAAATGATCTTTTTCAATAGTAAAGTTAGAAAATTGGTTTTTATACAGGTTTAAAATAAATAGGGTTATTGAGTGAACCTGTAGCTGAAGCAAATGAATTAAATTTTTTCCAGATACTTCTTTAAGTTTTCTCCCAAAAAATAATTCCATCCTCCAAGACAACTTTCCAGTTGGAATTCCGGAATTTCATCAGGAAAGTCTTCAATTATATCCATGGTTAGTTTTACCGTTACCTGATCATGTTTTGGTGAAATTTCAAAAGTGACAAAAGCATCCCCCGGATATTCTTCATAGTTCCAATTATAAGTGATCTTTTGGAATGGTTTCACTTCAGTGATTTCCCAGCAATGGGTGAAAGTCCGTTCTCCAGGACTGACTTCAAAGCGGGTTTTGAACCCTACCTGAGGTTGGAAATCCGGGATATTATCAAAAAACCATTGTATCATCCGGGAATGGTCGGTGATCGCTTGCCAAAGAGCTTCCTTATTTGAGTTAAAGGAGACTTCAACGATTATGGGTGAATCTGATCTTTTCATATCGTTTGATTAAAGGCACCTTGCCTTTTACAGCAAGGTGCCATAAAAAATCTTATTGATTAATTTCTGGAAGGGTATATCCCTTGTAATGCGATTATGTAATTCACGGTTCCGTATGGTTGAATATTTGAAGCGGAGCCAGTCTCAAATGAAATGGTTTTTTTTGCATTAATATTAGCACCCACCTTGGTTACCCTTGGGAATTCAACTTTTTCTGTACCTCCGGTTTGTCCAAGACTATAAGTGGATAAATCGGGTCCGGTGCCAGGGTGAATAGCCACTCTTCCTCTCAGGTCTGGCAGGGCAAAAGTTGTTCTTCCGTCTCCTCCGTAGTAGGTCCCTATCAAAGAAAAGAGGGCCGTGTGCTCAGAAATAGGTAATAACTGACCGTTGCATAAAGCCCAGCCTCTTGGAGCAAAGTTGCCTGCAAACATGGTAATCTCCCCGATAAATGGTTCTGTCCCAAAATTTTCCATTTGGGCAGCAGGTTCCTCTGCAGGAACAGTTGCAGGGCGTGAAATACCCATTAATACGAGTGCAGAAAGAGCGATGGTGGCAATTACCCAACCGGTCGCTGAAGTTGTTAAGTTTTTCATGACTGTGTAGTTAAGGTTAGTGAATAATTAAATAATTCAAGTTGAGAGTTACAGGTTTCAAGCCTGCCTGAATCCTCCGAAGGCAGGCTACGGGTTAAGGAATTTAGTAAAAAACACTCCTTTTTTCCTCGGAATTAGATGCTAAGTTATTGAAAAATAAACTACTATGATCCAACTCGCACCGCGTACCACGTAACTCGCAACCTATAGTATTATTTACACAAACAGAGAGACTGGTAGAGGAGGGGGATAATTGAATCTTTAAGATAATCATCAGAAACCAATCATCCGAATATTTTTCTCATAAGTCCTTTGCGGATTTCATACCACAAAAAGAACCAGGATGCGGCAAGAGGGCTCATCTGCAAATTCACGTCTCTTCCTCCGGCCATTTCAATGATCTGTTTAGCGTAAAATCCACCTTCTGCCAGATCATCAATAACCTTGTATCCTGTTCTTAAAACAAGGTTGTCAAACTGGGGAGTCTGGCCATTTAAAAAACCGGGAATGTCGTTAATATTGGTTACAAATGGCCGGGCCATTCCGATAAGGTCCAGTTCGTTTTTTTCCAGCGCTTCATTACAAAACCCGTGCGTTCGGAATCCTCCGGTGATCATTAGGGGGATTTTGCTGATTGCTCTGACGTTTGCTGCAAA
>QQUB01000326.1 GCA_008501835.1 Bacteroidota bacterium | reverse complement strand
TTCTATTGTTTTTAATGTAAGATCTATTCGGTTCGTATCTGTGAACAGCATGAGGTAGGTTATCTGATTTGCCGCTTCGTTTTTGGGATCATCGACAATTTCCATGCTGTCAGGCATTTGCATGATGATTCTCTCTCCGAAAACATTTATCCAATCCGGATCAGCTTCGAAGCTGGTTAGATCATTGACCAAAAACACGATATCGAAATCCTGAAAAGCGTCTGGTGTAATTTTATCATTTGCCCGCGAGCCATTGAGCAAAACAGCTCTAATGCGAGGGTCATTGCTGGCAATGCTTTGGATCAGGGATAGTATTTCCTGTTCGGTTCTCATGGAAGGTAAAGATTATATTAAGGGCTATGGTAAGTATATACCCCGATGGCGGGGTCAAATTTGACCGAGTAAATTTCCGAAAAGATAATGTTTCCTGTCAAATTTGGGGGTGGACGTTGCCAGGAGAGCTTCCACCCCCGATTTCAGGTCAAAAAGTTGCTACTTTTCGACCTGAAACCGACCCCACCAGCGGGGTACATTAATGGCAAAATCATATAGCCAAAAGTGGAAGATATTATTCCATTAATACCGGTTCCCTGAAACCCCCTGATTGATCAAAGCCTCCAACCGGTCCAGATGTTCCTTACTTAAATTAATATTTTGTGATGCCCAATTTTCCTCCAGGCGTTCAATTCTCCTTGTTCCAGGGATCAAACTCATGGAAACATTACGGGACAACAGCCAAGCCAAGGCCACCTGGGCTGCTGTGGCGTCCATTTCTTTGGCAATATCAGCTACAGCATCGGCCAGCTTGATATTACTGGCAATGGCTTCCTCGGAAAATCGTGGGTTCTGTAACCTCCAGTCGTCGGGATCGAGATCTTTCCTCGAACGGATGGCTCCTGATAAGAACCCCCGGCCAAGCGGACTGTAGGCAACAAATCCAATGTTGAGCTTTTTAATGGTCGGAAGAATTTCTTCCTCCACTTCTCGCGACCATAAAGAATATTCCGTCTGAAGGGCACTGATCGGATGAATTGCATTGGCACGTTCGAGTGTTTCGGGGTCCGCTTCAGACAGACCGATATAACGTACTTTCCCGGCTTTCACCAAATCAGCCATAGCACCTACGGTTTCTTCGATAGGTGTGTTGGGGTCCAGGCGATGCTGGTAGTAGAGATCAATGTAATCTGTATTGAGGCGTTGGAGGGAGGCATCACAACTGGCTTTTACATAATCTGCACCTCCTTTGATGCCTTGCCAGCTACCATCTTCTCCGCGGGAGATGCCAAATTTAGTGGCCAGGATTATTTTGTCGCGGCGGCCCTTAAGCGATTTGGACAAAAGTATTTCATTCGTAAACGGACCGTACATATCTGCCGTATCCCAAAAAGTACATCCGATGTCAACTGCACGATCGAGTACTGAAAGATTCTGTGCTTCCGAGGATGAGCCATAAAAATCGGACATGCCCATGCAGCCGAGGCCGACGGAAGGTACCTGAAGTCCCTGTGAGCCTAGGTTGATAAGTTTCATATTTTTTTATTTTAAGTAAAGTTATTTGTGGGTTCAGCATTGCGTTTACGGCTGAATTGAAAGTAGTCACCAATTAAACTCATTCTTTCGATCTTTTCAATGATGTGGGTAACAAATCTGATCGCTTTATTTTGAATGAAATATCAGATTATCTCTTTTCGAATCTTTTTTCAGGACAACCACATACGCAATTGGGGATTAATCCTTCATCCCTAAAAGATAAGAAGAATTTTGCGTCTTTACTTCTCTCCATTAAAAAATAGGCGTTTTCAACTTCCCTATAAATCCTCAGGCGCCATTTCTTTTTGCCACTGTTAATATTGATTATAAAATATCCGGTGCCAATGGCATTAATATCTTTTTCAATTTTATAATGCAGCTTGTCAATTACCTGGTTGTCTTCCAAAACTAATATTTCATTAAACCCCACCTTCCAGTATTTTTGACAATTACATTTCTTCGGTGAGTTTTCTGTTCCCCAATTCGTTCCTGACCAGATCCACTTCCATTCACCCATAAATTGATTTTGAAATATTTCTTTTTCTATTGTCCCAATAGAGTCCAATTTGGATTTGGATATCCTTCCTATGTCATTTGTTGAATCGAATTGGGCAACATACTTATAGAATGACAAGGCTTCCTTTAGAGAACCAGCTTGTTCTAACCTTAAGGCTTTCGTATAATCCTGAAGAGCTAATTCTTCCGAGTATTCAACGAACTCCTCGTCTACCAATTCGGATTGAGAATAAATGGTTTGCAAATTGAAAATGGCTAGGAATAGAAAGATCAATTTTATGTTCTGTTGCCTCATTTTGATTGTTTTTTCAATCTTTTGGGAACGAGGTAGAATTAAAACCTTTGAATATTAGCCAAAACCCTACAAATAGTTCATTCAACCCCATAGGGGCCATGAGAATCATTCCCTGTGAATAACCAAAGGTGAGCAGGATCATTTCTGTAAATAAAAGTGCCACAGCTATAAGCCCCCATATGGAGATAAACCGAGGGACCAACCTTGACTTATAAAACGCAAAGTAAAGCATGGCTGCTCCTATACAAAAAGTGATGATGGTCATATTTTGGG
>QQUB01000699.1 GCA_008501835.1 Bacteroidota bacterium | reverse complement strand
ATGAAGGACCTTAAAAAAAGGTTTGGAACCTGGACAATGGCAGCTGCTGCCTACAATTTTGGCGAAACCCGTCTTGCTAAGGAGATCAAGGTTCAAAGGGCGGAAACCTATTTTGACCTGAATCTTAACGAGGAAACTTCCCGCTATCTTTTCAGGATTATTGCATTAAAGGATTTATTGGAGGATCCGGCTGCATTTGGATATTATCTCAAGAAGGATGATTATTACCAACCATTGGACAATTACAAGGTTATAGAAGTTAATAAATCTATTGAAAACCTCGGGGATTTTGCAATTGAACACGGGACCAATTATCGCATTCTCAAGGTATACAACCCATGGCTCAGAACTTCAAGTCTTCCAAACCCTTCCGGTAAGACCTATAAAATTAAGATACCCAAATAGAATCCTTGGGGTTTTTTCGGTCATTGTTTAGAAATATTCTAAATTTGTTTTTTCAAAATCCGGGTTGTTTTTTTGACAATTCCGAAGGTACATTTCAGGCACTATTTATGGCCCTATATTGGGAAATTGACTAGCCGAATTAATGTTTTACCAATGAAAAAAATATTTGATACGCTGTTCTCTACCGGTTTTGCCGGATTATATATAATTGTGTTTGCCATTGCTATTGGCGCCGCAACTTTCATTGAAAACGACTATGGAACAGATACCGCCCAAAAGCTGGTCTATTCAGCTAAATGGTTTGAAGTGTTGTTGCTGTTCTTTGCGATTGCCCTGGTCGTCAATATCTTCAAATACAGATTATACCGAAAGGGTAAATGGCCCATTTTCCTTTTTCACATTTCGATTTTAATCATTTTTTTTGGTTCTCTTATTACCCGTTATTCAGGTTATGAAGGGGTAATGAGTATCAGAGAGGGTAGTGCTTCCAACAGGATATTATCCCACGAGTCTTATTTGCAGACCAGCATTTTTGATGGCAGCCAGGGATTATTGTTTGAAAATAAAACATTGTTCGGCAGTTGGGGAAAGAATAAATTTACCAAGACATACAGAACCCCTCAATCAGATATCAGGGTGGAACTGGTAGATTTCATTCCAAATGTTGTTGAAGAATTGCAGGAAGATCCGGAGGGGGATCTCATTATGGAATTGGTGGTTTCTGCCGGTGATGGTCAACGAAGGGATATTTTTCTGAAAAATGGAGAGACTCGCTTGATGGGAACTTATTTTCTGGCATTTGATTCATTGGAGGAAGCCAATGTCGTCCAGTTTAAATATCTCAATGATTCCATTTATTTCCGCACAGATGAATCCGTGACTTCCATGCAAATGGGGACCATGGCTGGTGATACCCTTGCTGCGGATGTTTTTCACCCTTTCAACGTGAGGACGTTGTATACTTTCAGCGGGATCAATCTGGTGATGAAAAGCTTCACACCTAAAGCCAGCTTAAATCTGGCATCAGCTTCTCCAAAGGTTGTATCAGGACAACAAGATGCGTTGATTTTAAAGTATACTTGTGGTGAGGAGGCCAAACAGGTAACCGTCTTTGGTGCCCGGTCAGTAGAAGGCAGACCGGAAGAGTTTGATCTTTGCGGACAGAGAATTTTTGTGGCCTATGGGTCAAAATACAGAGACCTTCCTTTTTCCCTTAAATTAAACGATTTCCAGCTGGAAAGATATCCGGGGTCCAACAGCCCTTCTTCTTATGCCAGCGAGGTTACCTTACTGGATGGAGCCAAAGGTGTGAATAAGGATCACCGTATCTATATGAATCATGTGCTGAATTATAGGGGCTTCCGCTTTTTCCAGTCATCCTATGATCCTGACGAAAAGGGGACTGTACTTTCCGTAAATCATGATTATTGGGGAACATTAATTTCCTATTTGGGATATTTCTTATTGGCTTTAGGTATGATGCTCACTTTGTTTACAAAAAACAGCCGCTTTGTTTCATTGGTGCGAAAGGTTGGAGGATTGTCAGGTAAAACTGCTGCTTTGATCGGGATGGTTTTCATGACGGGATTGTTTCCGGTGACGACTTCTGCCCAGGAGACAAAAGCTTTTCCTTTTGACAGTATTCCGGTGATTGATGAAGTTCATGCAGATTCTTTGAGCAGAATACTGGTACAGGATTTTAAAGGACGTATCAAACCTATGCATACGCTTGCGAGTGAAGTTTTGAGAAAAATTTCCCGCAAAAAAGAATTATATGATCAGGATCCCATGCAGACTTTGCTAAGCATGGCTGTATTTCCCGATGTATGGCAGGATGTACCTCTCATTAAATTGACCCACCCGAAAATCGGAGAATTGATAGGCAATGAAGGGGAAGAGGCTTCCTTTATTGAATTTTTTGATGAACAAGGCCGGTATCTTTTGGCAAGTGAACTTGAAAGATCCAATCAGCTCAAACCTATACAAAGGGGAACTTATGAAAAGGAACTCATCAAGGTGGATGAACGATTGAATATCTGCAATTATGTCTTTAGTTCTGCTTTGCTGAAAATATTCCCAAGAGAAGATACCACGGACACCTACTGGGATTCACCGCTGGATATAGTACAATCGCCTCAGGAAGTCCAGAATAACGTATTTACAGAAAAGTTCTATACTGCCTATGTTCAATATGTTCGGGAAGCCGTCAGCACC
>QQUB01000337.1 GCA_008501835.1 Bacteroidota bacterium | reverse complement strand
ATGAAACCTGCGGGGGGGATCTCCAAATCAAAGCTGGCTTTACATTACCTGATCATGGTGAAAGAAGTGCTCGGTCAGGACTGGCTGAACAATCATTGGTTCCGGTTTGGTGCATCCAGCCTTGCGAATGATGTATTGTTGCAATTAGTAAAACAAAAGACTGGAGCATACCAGTCTGCTGACTACTTTGCCATAGATTGATTTATTAAGGCGACACCTTTGCTTTGGCCTTCGGGATGAAAAGGTTTAGCCGTCCGGAGAAGAATGAAAAAAAGCTTGGATTGTTCTCGCAGATAGCACAGATAAACGCAGAAGTTGACGGTAAATATTCGAAAACGATCAGCGAAAATCATCGAAATCAGCGTGAAACCAAAATATTTACGGTAAAGTGGAAATTGGAATCTTTTTGGGTGAAAACAAATAACAATGGCCAAAAAAAATAAACAAACCTGGGATCTGGCTCCCGCTCCTGAAAGTACAGGACATGTTCAGATAAAGGATCGTTACGACTTGTTTATCAACGGTAAGTTTGTTAAACCGGCTGGAGGGAAATATTTCGACAGTATCAATCCTGCAACAGAGGAAAAGATCTGTGATATTGCCCTAGCGGGAAAAAAGGATGTCGATAAAGCGGTCAAAGCTGCTAGGAAGGCCTATGATGAGGTTTGGTCAAAAATGTCAGGAAAAGATCGTGGAAAATATATTTATCGGATAGCCAGGTTAATACAGGAGCGAGCCAGAGAATTTTCCGTCCTCGAATCCATGGATGGAGGAAAACCCATTCGGGAATCCAGAGATGTGGATATTCCTTTGGTAGCTGCTCACTTTTTCTATTACGCTGGCTGGGCAGATAAACTGGATTATGCCTTTCCAAACCGGAAGTTTAGTGCTCATGGTGTGGCGGGGCAGATAATTCCATGGAATTTTCCATTGCTGATGGCAGCCTGGAAAATCGCCCCTGCTCTGGCTACAGGAAATACAATCGTAATCAAACCAGCTGAAACGACTTCCCTCACCATTATGAAATTGGCGGAATTGATCAAAGAATCAGGATTGCCGGATGGTGTGGTTAATGTGGTTACTGGTGCAGGAGAAACCGGTGCGGCAATTGTAGAACATCCTGATATCGATAAAATTGCTTTTACCGGTTCCACAGAAGTTGGAAAGATCATTCAAAAGTCCATTGCCGGTTCCGGGAAAAAACTGACATTGGAGCTGGGTGGTAAAGCAGCCAATATCATTTTTGAAGATGCGCCTATCAATCAGGCGGTAGAGGGTATTGTCAACGGAATATTCTTTAACCAGGGCCACGTATGCTGCGCAGGCTCCAGACTTTTTGTTCAGGAATCTGTATATGATGAGGTCATTGAAAAACTCAAACACAGAATAGAAACCCTGATCGTAGGAGATCCACTGGATAAGAATACTGATGTTGGAGCCATCAACTCCGAAGGTCAGCTGAAGACAATAGAGCACTATCTGAAAGTTGGAAAGGAAGAAGGTAATGAATTCTATGAGAGCTCCTGTTCCATTCCAAAAAAAGGATACTGGTGCAGACCAACTCTATTCCTCGATGTAGCTCAGTCGAGCATCCTGGCCCGGGAAGAGATCTTTGGTCCGGTACTGGCCGTACAGACTTTCAGGACTATTGATGAGGTCATAACGAAAGCCAATAATACAGAATATGGCCTCTCTGCCGGGGTCTGGACGGATAAAGGTTCCAAAATTTTCAACCTCACCACCCAAATGAGGGCGGGGGTTGTGTGGGCCAATACGTATAACAGATTTGATCCTACCTCTCCTTTTGGAGGCTACAAGGAAAGTGGCTTTGGCAGGGAAGGAGGGCTTCACGGTTTAGAACCGTATTTGAAATTTGAATAAGTTGAGGAAATTGTTCAAAGGGTTCAAAGGGTTCAATGAGTTTAAATTGTTCAAAGGGTTAATTACCTGAGTTCCTTTCGCGTAATTTCGGAACTATTGAGGTTAACAATTATGTTAGAGGTAATATTGATAACCTAAAAAACAGTTAAATGAAAACCATTGAAAAATTTGAAGACTTTGAGGTTTGGCAATTAGCCAGAGAATTTTGTAAAAACATTGATAGCATTGCAAAGGAAACTGCTTTAAAAAACGATTTTAAGCTAAGAGGTCAGATAGAAGGATCTTCTGGATCAATAATGGATAACATAGCTGAAGGATTTGAAAGAGGTGGAAACAAAGAGTTTATTCAATTTTTAAGCTTCTCAAAAGGTTCTGCCGGCGAATCCAGATCCCAACTTTATCGATGTTTGGATAAAGGCTATATAAATGAGAATCAATTTGAAGATTTGAAAATAGATTGCTTAAGAATTAGTTCAAAACTAAACAACCTTATGAGCTATTTAAATAAGTCTACATACAAAGGCTCTAAATTCAAAGATCGATAACCCTTTGAACCCCTTAAACCCCTTAAACCCCTTGAACCCTTTGAACCCCTTAAACCCCTTTGAACCCTTTGAACAAAAAAAAATAACATGGATAAACGCATCGAAATTCTGAAAACATACAAACTATATATCGGCGGAAAATTTCCCAGAACTGAGTCAGGGCGTTATTATACACAAAAGGACAAGGAGGGAGAAGT
>QQUB01000747.1 GCA_008501835.1 Bacteroidota bacterium | reverse complement strand
ATCGTGGTCTCAATATTCTGCACAAAGATTTCATAACCCGTTTTCACCAAACCGGGGTTCCTTGTAGGCATTTCCAGCCATGGATTTTGGGAAATTTCCCATGCGATGGCCAGTTTCCATTTCAGGAGTATGAACAGGTCGAAAAGTAGCAATCCTGCTATAGCGGCAAAGAGTTTCCGTTTCCAGGGGACAGGACTTGCAATGATTAGACTTACCAATAAGATATCAGGTATGAGCCCGTTATACCAGCTGCTTACGAAGAATTCAGCTCCCTTTACCGTAGCCTGACCGGTTTGCCTGGCAACCTGAATCTGTTCTTTATTAAAAATGACGACTTTAGTGCTCAGTCGATAAGTGGTTTTTTCTTCGACAGGGAAAAATTGCAAAAATCCTTTTTCACCATAATTTTCAAAAAAGACTTTTCCAAACCATCGGTAACTGTTAGCGTAGTATCTATCCATGAAATGGGCAGCAACCAATAACACGGCATAGGTGGCTACGAAAATGAGGAGGAATTTGATTAATGGTTTGCTCTTTTTCATAATTGTCGGATAATTGAAGTAAAAATAATAACCGCAAAGGGCGCAATTGAAGCGCGAAGTTCGCAAGGTATATATCCAAAAATCATTCGTGCACCTGCTTGCTGACGCAGGAAGGCAGGATCGTGGCTCTATTTCATCGACCTCTGCATCCAAATTCCCCAGGCAACGATTCCCAGAATGATGAAAAGTATCTGCCATACTTCCAGGTGCATCATGTCAAAAATCTCTGGTTTGTACAATTGTATCCAGAACAGGCTGATTATCCTGATGATGTTTAGAGCAAAAAGGAAGAGCACTCCCCAAAGAATACCGAATAATTTGGAGCGCCAACTGGCCGGAAATGCCAGTACGGCAGAGATATATAAAAAGATCGGTACAAGGGCATCGCAACCGCGTTTGACACTGATAGTAGCTGCTTCCGAAGCGATCACCGGACCAGATGCGGAAGTTGCTTCTCCGAAAAGGTTTAGGATAGCACTGGAAATTTTTGCATTCACCGCTACAACGGCCGGTTGGAATTGCTCCGTGAAAAAATTGGTGAGCATGAAGGCATAAAAAAGACTCATCAACACCAGAAAACCCAACACGAAAAGCAGGACGGGATATTTGTCCCATCCTGCTTTGTAATATCCGTATAGTCGTGAAAAAAAGTTTTGAGCCATTTGATCACTTACTTGTTTCGAGTTTATTCTTTTCCAATGCGCAGGTACAACCAAATATAGGCTAAAATCATCGAACTAATGATGATGCCTGTCACGTCCAGTGAAGTGATTTCCCTGTAAATAACAAAGATCACAGCACTTACCAATACGATAGTCACTGCAAAAACAACCGGGAATTTCCGGAGCATATCCTTAGTGAACCAAGGCTGTGTCATCTGGTCGCCAATTTCAGTTCCTAATCCACCGGTAGCCATTTGGCGCCTGCGAATAAAGACGACTCCATAACCCAGCAGCAGCAAGGCGAAAATGATGATTCCCCACTCAGAAAGGGTTGGAATCGGGTTGTTTGGTCCTCCGACATGAACTGTAAGTGAATCGGTGGAAGTCCGGCCATAGTAGTCTTTAACAGTTAAAATTGCTTCATGCGTTCCTGCCGGCAGGTACAATGGACCATGTTCGTGGAAAAGACCAGTACCGGCGGAAGGAACAAGCCATGTGCCGGAATAAAAGACAGTTGGGTCATCGTGGTACGAAGCTGAACCATCCAGATTGGCTGCCTGGCCTTCTGCAATGATAATATCATCACCAGCTACAGCATGTGGTAAGCCAGGTGGAGCCGGATCAGGTGTACAGGTTAATACACCAGTATAACTGTCGATGATTCCTCCGTCGCGCATTACTTCAATATTGAAAACTTCATTGTGTTCCGCTGTCATTTCCACGGTGATTTCGGCCTGGATAGATCCTGGATCCCATAGAATGGATTCTTCATTGACAAAGAAATCATTGCCAGTCAGAGAGGTTATATTTACGCCAATAACATCATCAAACGTAATGCCTGTTCCGTCTTTTGGTGTAAAGATTACAGGGGCATTGACATCACCCAAAACCACATTGGTGTTGACAGACAATGGGCATGGCGGATCCGCATCACTGGCATCTGCTTCACTGATATCTGTGGCACTTGGAGTGGTTGCCGTATTGGACGCATTCATAACATCGTTGGCTCCAGGGGTATGATCAAGACGAAGACAGTGGCCCAACTCATGAATAATGGTCCTGTTGGTCTCGGCCTCGCTCATCCCCGGTTTTATCTTGATGTCGACCTTTGTTAGGTCGCCGCCCGTAATGGTTGGAGTGGCCAGTCCGGCGTTTCCGGCTCCGGGCTCACCTTCCTGGATAGTGACATCTGCTTCACCGGCATCGGTTGTGGTGGTCAAATTCCAGCCATTACCGGCATTGGCCGTGTTCCATGCGTTGATGGCATTCTGAACTTTTTGTTTAAAAGCATCAGTAGCATCTGCAGGTATGAAAACCTTTAGTTCTCTTTTACTGTTAACCCAATCCGGCCAGTCACTCAGGACAGTACCTGATGCCGGCGCAGGAGATAAAGCAACCAGGAAAAAAGGTAAAAGGAGAAT
>QQUB01000535.1 GCA_008501835.1 Bacteroidota bacterium | reverse complement strand
CATCAACCTCTCCTTTTGAGAATACCTGGTAAATTAGGATGGTACCTACCAAAGGTCCAAGAGTAGTACCTAATGAATTAAGTCCCTGAGCTTGATTCAGGCGGCTTGACGCAGTTTCGGCTGGTCCAAGTATTGTTGCATAAGGATTAGCACAAATCTGTAACAGAGTAACTCCTGAGGCTAAAACAAAAAGCGCTGCAAGGAAAAACCCATAGGAATGATATTGTGCCGCCGGATAAAACATCAAACAACCCATCCCGCAAACAGCAAGACTAATGGCCATTCCATTTTTATAGCCAATCCTGTTAATAGGATCTCTACCGGTAGAAGTGGATAACAGAAAATAAATGAGAGAAATGATGAAAAATGCCCCAAAAAAGGCAGATTGAACCAACGATCTTTGAGGAGCAGTTAAATCAAAAATGCCTTTAAAGGTGTTAATTAAAATGTCATTGGTAACCGTGATGAATCCCCACATAAAAAACAGGGAGGACAGAAACATGAAGGATTTGCGATTAACGGATTGGTTTATGTTCATTTTCTTAAAATTCAGGTGTTATCAGGTTAGAATAAAAGCCATAAATCTACCTTTTCCCCTTTAAAAAAAAAAGAAATTACCTACATTACCGAAAAAATTGAACAAATGATGAAAGGTATCCTTGTATTATGTTTAGGACTATTAAATCTAACCCTTTTGGGACAGTCCGGTTTTATTGAAGAATCATTGGAAAAGTGGGAAAATTCGAAAGAATATACCATTGAAGTGGCCGAAGCCATGCCTGAAGAAGCCTATGATTATAAACCGACCGAAGATCAAATGAGCTTCAAGGAACAATTGCTTCATATGATGGGCAATATCAACTGGCTCAGTATCACTTACCTCCCCGGTGAAAGTGCAGGTTTTGATCTTAAATCAACGGAATACTCAAAGCAGGAAATTATCGGAATGCTTCGAAAAACATATGAAATGGCAGGAAAAGCAATCGAAAAAATGGATGTGGAGCAATTAGATGAAAAAGTAGAATTTTTTGCGGGCCCCAAAACGAAAAGACAGATAATGACCCTACTGAATGATCATTCAACACATCACCGTGGACAGATAATTATTTATTTACGGATGAAGGGTATTAATCCTCCAAGATATCGCGGATGGTAATCAATAAAAATGATGCGTGTAATTAAATACACGCATCATTTTTACTGGCTATTTTTTAAACTCGTCTTTTAGGATTTCAGCAAATTTCTTTTTCACAGCCTCAACCTTTGGTCTGCTGACATTCCTTACATAAGGATTTTCAGGGTGATATTCGTAATAATCCTGATGGTAATCTTCAGCTACCCAAAAATTGGAGTAAGCGGTAACTTCTGTAGCTATCTGTTTGAATGTACCGTCGTCCAGGAGCTTTTTTATATAGGTTTCTGCAGCCTGCTTCTGAGCTTCATTATGAAAAAAAATAGCGGACCGATATTCCGGGCCAACATCATTCCCTTCCCTGTCTGGAAATCTGGGGTCATGTGCCGTAAAAAAGATTTCCAGCAATGTTTGATAGTCAATTTTCGAAGGGTCGTAATACAATCTCACAGCCTCTGCATGACCAGTTTTACTACCTCCTACCTCATAATAGGTGGGATGCTTGGTAGTTCCTCCCGAATAACCGCTTATGGCATCTTCCACCCCATCAATTCGGGCAAATGCTGCCTCAATACACCAGAAACATCCTCCTGCAAGGGTGGCAATTTCGTAATTTTCATAGCCTTTATCCTTTACATAATCTTCGATGGTGGGGTTAAGTTTGTTCCCATCTTTTTTAACACTGTTTTGCTGTTGGCTACAGGCTGTTCCCAAAAAGGAAAATAACAATCCGACAAAAATTAACTTCTTCATAAAAATATTTTTATACAAAATAAGTCGTAATCCTTCACAGAAGTATCACAGTTCTATAAATAAAATAACCCGCCGAAAGTTTGTTCCGACGGGTTGTTTTTTTCTGATGTCCAGTAAGTGGTTTATTTCTTTTTCTTTCCACGAAGGGCAGCGGCATAGGCTTTTTCAGCCCATATGGTGAGCGATTCCCTGTCTTCCAGTATCGATAGCGGAACTTCCCAATAAGGCATTCCTTTTTTGTTTGGATGAGGTTGATAGGGTTTCATTCCGAGAGTCTCATAATCAGCCCGGTTCACATCATCAACTCTCATTCTAAAGACATCACCACCGATCATGGCAAACATCGTTCCCCCTTTAAAAAAACCAATCCCGCCAAACATTTTTTTTGCCATTACATCCCCAAAACCAGAAAGTTGGTCAAGGATAAAATCCAGATAATCCTGAGAATAAGCCATTTTCTTCTATTTACTTGATGTTAAACTGATTCGGTTGTTTTCAGATTATTAACCTTTTAAATAAAAATCTCCGGTGAGTTTAATAAAATCTTCCGTCCAGTCATTAGCACCGCCTTTTTGGATGATGAGCTGTGATTCTTTGATACACTTTTCCGGTTTTTCCCGTTTGAATTCCATCAAAAGACGTTCAACAGGTCTGTCTGCTTTTGGCAAAACATCCTGAGATCTTACGCAGTATAAATTATAAGTCTCAGCAAGTTCGCAAAATCTCAGTCCTTCCAGATAAGG
>QQUB01000508.1 GCA_008501835.1 Bacteroidota bacterium | reverse complement strand
TGAATAAAGATTAGGTGAGGAAACAGCCGAAAGATCTATGCTGGTTAAAAATGGGTGGTAGCTGATATTGATCGTACCTCCATTAATATTAGTCAAATTAGGAAAGGCTGGAAGAGACGTCAATAGTGCATTGTTATTTATATCGAGTCCATTATCGATAATGCTAAGCCCGTTTAGTCCTGTTAAATCTGTTAATAAGGTATTGTATTTTATCAATAAACCTCCTGAAATATTGGTAATTCCAGCCAACTCATCCAAATCAACAATATCATTAGAAGGTCCAATCGTCAAATCACCTGATATGGTAGTACAAGTCGGATAATTATTCAAAAAGTCTACCAGATCCTGATGACTTTGGATAACCACATGGCCCGGAGGGCATTGTGAAAACGCCGGGTTGTTATTCAAAAATAAAAACAGGAACAACAGAAAATTAAAAAAATAAGTTTTTTCAAAAAGGAAGGTGTGGGTATTCTTTTTCATGACAGTTATAGGGTTTAAGGTTCAAATTTTGTTTAATAGTTACTATGTTATCAAATAGGCCAGGAGAGGGGACGCGGCCTGTAGGTACAATAGTTAATCGCAACTTATGGGTGTTCTTACCCAAAAGAAGTGTTTATTTTTTGACATCGACTTTTGAAAAAAAAAATGTTGGGAGGAAATGCTGTAAGTGTTGTTACTTTGAGTTTTTGCTCTGATTGGTTAGGTTATTTTACGGGAACAATCTGTTTTTGTTTCAATTTTTTATACTCTAAAAGAAAAGGCCTCATTTTACTTACTGTAAAACAAGGCCTTGTGGTTTAAGGTGTATTTTCGAAATCTGACTGCTAATCATCGTCCTCATCCTCCTTCTCAGGAGTTGGGCAACAACGATATTCCTGTGATTTCTCCAATAGGTCTATTTGTTTTTTCAACAATTCGTTTTTCAGTTTTTTACGCTCCAGATCAAGTTCCATCTTGGCTTTTAATTCTGGTTCGCAAATACAACAATCGTCGAGGCATGATTTAACCATGAGTCCTGGAGTGGGTAAACTGGTGGTAATACTAAATTCCAGTTCTGCTCTCATTTCTTCTGTGATTTCCTTACTGCCCTTTGCTATCAAACCTTTGGCAATCAAATCATTATCAACCTGATTTAAAGCTTTGGTGCGTACTTCCTCATCTATATTGGAATCCGCATCTCCGGTAACAATTGGCTGAGCCAATACCAAATTGGTGGTAAGCAGGGGAGAGGAGGTTTTGGATAAAACAGGATTTTGGTAAGCCAGTGTTTCACTGACTCTGGCCTTTTCTTCAATATCAATCCTGTTTGGATTATCTGCAGTGATCACGGCCGGAAGAACAGCCACTTTTCCTTTCGAGGCAATAGGTCTGTTGGAGACTCCTGAATCACCGGCAGTATCAATGACCCTGCGTTTAATAGATACAACCCTGAACTTAATGCTGTATCGCTCATTGATCTGATGGAAAAAATAAGTAATGGCGTGGCATGTATTTGGATTGGCAAATGAGCGGGAAGATGCTTCGAAATGACTTTCGGTTTCCCCTTCCGCATGGGTTCTTGTCTGAACTTCCCCAACGGAAACGCTGCTGGATGCATGGGTTGCTTCAACAGATCTGTTGTGAGAAGCTTCTGCATGCCTGCTCAATTCTCTTACAAAATCTGAAGTTGAAGATGCATTGAAATTCCCTCTTACATTTACGGATGCTCCTGCAAAAAAGGTTTCAATGGCTCCACTGGTCGATCCGGTGGTTGAAAAATCTGATTGTGAAGAAGATTGGGCACTTCCTTTGTCGGTGATGTTCAGGTCGGACATCATTTTGTCCATGGAAGCCATATAATACTGGGATTCATGGGTCTGTTCGTGACGGTAACTCAGGCTCGTTTCCTTGTCAAAACTGAATCGGGTACGTCGGTCGGCTGTAAAAAGGTTCACTTTTTCTCCCGGGAAAAGGGTTGTACTGTAGGCAAGTTTTCCCAGCTCAAGACCTTCCTTACATTTTTCAAGTCTGGCGTGGATGAGGATCTCTACCGGGACCCTTCTGTTGTTTACTCTGGTAATATTGACCAGCCTGTAATGGAAATCAAGAGCATTGCATTGTTTTTCCTTTAGGATTTCAGGGCAACACCCTGTTGCTTTTTTTACCAATTCTTTTTTGGTACTCATAACATCGGTTTTAAGATTAATCTAATCCCTTAGACAACTGGATTTGATCGGGGATCAGTAATAAGGTTAACGTTTCTTTATCACCGAAAAAAAGAAATGGTTACTGCAGCGGAATCATTTTTATTGACAAAGAGTGATTAAGCGATATTTTGGTTTTGCTTTTTGAGTTTGTAGGAATTTTATCCAATTCACTTCTTTTTCCAGGTATGCTGGTATTGGAGGCTGTTTTTGAGTTATATTTTGAATTAAATTTTGAGCCATACTTTTAACTTTTTTATATTTCTCCCTATCTTGGACACATGCAAGCGCTTTTATTGACCGTAGGAAATTTGATCGACCGCCTAAATGAGTGGATCGGACGCCTGACTGCATGGCTAACTGCCTTGCTTGTGGTGCTTGTATGTTATGATGTTTTTACCCGTTATTTGCTCAATGAAACAAGAGCCTGGGTAATGGAACTGGAATGGCATCTGTTCGCCTTGGTATTTTTGTTTGGAGCAGCTTATGCCCTGAAACACGACAAACATGTGAGGGTGGATCTGTTTTATGCCAGGTTCTCTGAACGCGAAAAAGCCTGGGTAAATCTTTTAGGAGGGCTTTTATTTTTGGTTCCCTGGTGCCTGTTGATCATTTACTGGTCATTTGATTATGCACAACTATCCTTTTCGGTCAGAGAGGGTTCTCCGGATCCAGGTGGACTACCCGCGAGATATATCATTAAGTCAGCTGTTCCAATTGGTATGTTTTTGTTATTACTGCAGGCAATATCCATGATCATTAAATCAGTTTTTACCCTCAAGAACTGGGAGTACTCGTCTATAGAGACAGAAGATTGATAGAAATAAGTTTCTTAAAGGCAGGTTTGTGCCCAAATTTGATTTGGAGTAAGCTTAAACCTTTTTATAGGGTTTTGAAATCCACGAAACGCTTTTTCAAATCAACAGGAAGAGTGGATTTAAGGGAAAAATGGATGATTATTTCATTATCCAATTTCCCAACTATCCAGTTTTCCATTGTCAATTGCCAAAGATTTGAAATGTGGAATTGAATTCCAGTTAATAAAAATCTAAACTTGCTCTATTATAAATACACCTAATCCTATATTTCACCTTACACTGTAAATGAATAATATTTTATTATGATCAAGAAGATGAAAAAATGGCTCGGAATTGAAGGAGTAAAGATGGAATTGGTAGTACCTGAAGAAGTTCAGGAAAAAACCGGATTGGTTAAAGGCAAGGCGGTGTTTCAGTCCATGAACCCACAAACTGTTACCGGAATAAATTTCGTGCTTATCGAAAAATATATGCGAGGCAGAGGCAAGGAAAAATTGATTGATGAATACGAATTGGGTACCCTGCAATTAGAGATTGAGTTTGAAGTGCCTGATGATGAATTAGTAGAAGTTGATTTTGAATTACCATTTTCCGTAACGCATTCTGAAATTGAGGAATTTGGAAGGAAAAACTTTCTATACGGAGGGATTGCCCGGCTAGCCAAGCTAAGTAGAGGGGCCAAGTCTGTTTATCGAATTGAAGCTGAAGCCACCGTTAAAGGTGTTGCATTGAGTCCCTTTGATAAAGTAGAAATCAACATCAAATAGCCCGGGAACGAATTGGAGGCATTATTTTATCTTTTAAATTCGTAAAAAGCCTGTTTTTTTTATTAACCCTTACTTCTAATTTTTTTTAACTTTAAGGCCATGAGCCAAGAGATAAAAAAGTTTAGAAAACTACTCGTCGCGAACCGTGGCGAGATAGCCATTCGCGTGCTTCGTGCCGCGTCAGAATTAAATATCAGAACTGTTGCCGTTTATACTTACGAAGACAGATTTTCCCAACACAGATACAAAGCCGATGAGGCATATCATATAGGTTCGAAGGATGAACCTTTGAAGCCCTATCTTGATGTGGAAGAAATCATCAGGGTAGCCAAGCTTAATGATATCGACGCCATTCATCCCGGTTATGGGTTCCTGAGTGAGAATACCACTTTTGCCCGGCGATGCCATGAAGAGGGTATTACCTTCATAGGTCCTCCAGCAGAGGTTATGGAAAATGTTGGAGATAAAGTTGCTGCTAAAACTTTGGCAAGAAAGGTCAATGTGCCCCTGATCGAAGATAGTAACGTAGATATTACAGATGATGAAACAGCCCTTTCAGAAGCCAGACGCATCGGCTTTCCGGTAATGATAAAGGCTGTTGCCGGAGGCGGAGGCCGTGGGATGAGGGTAGTGAGAAACGAAGAAGAATTCTTCACCGAACTACATGAAGCCAAAGGAGAGGCCAAAACAGCTTTTGGAAACGATACTGTTTTTATTGAAAAATTCATCGATCGTCCAAAACACATTGAGGTTCAGATACTTGCTGATAAACACGGCAACCTGGTTCACTTATTCGAACGCGATTGCTCAGTTCAGAGACGTTTTCAGAAAGTCGTTGAAATTGCTCCGGGGCCAACCCTGCCACAGGAAACTAAAGATAAATTATACGATTACGCTACGAAACTAACCGGTGAAGCAGGATATACTCATGCCGGGACGGTAGAATTTCTCGTAGATGCTGATCACAATATCTACTTTATTGAGATCAATCCGAGGATTCAGGTAGAGCACACGGTTACCGAAGAAATTACGGGAATTGATATCGTACGATCGCAAATTCTCATTGCGCAAGGGTATAAATTATCCGACGATACTATCCGGATCTATTCCCAGGACGACATCAAAATGAGCGGAGTGGCGATACAGTGCCGGGTTACAACCGAAGATCCTGAGAATGATTTTCAGCCTGATTACGGGGAGCTCATCGCTTACAGAAGTGCAGCTGGTATGGGTATTAGACTTGATGCTGGTAGTGCATATCCCGGAGCCAAGATCTCTCCCTTTTTCGACAGCATGCTTGTAAAAGTAACAGCATGGGGACGTACTTTAAACGGGGCTTCCCAAAGAATGCATCGGGCTTTGAGAGAATTCCGGATCAGAGGGGTAAAGACCAATATTGCCTTTTTGTTGAATTTATTGGAGAATGAAGAATTTCGTACAGGCCAGGTGACTGTAAACTTCATAAAAGACCATCCAGAATTATTGAAAAACCGAGGTTGGCAGGACAGAGCAACGAAAATTCTAAAATATCTCGCGGAAGTTATTGTAAATGGCAACCCAACCGTCAAGCATAAAGATGATTCAATTGTTTTTCAAAGATCTCCAGTGCCTGAATTTGACCCTGATGGACCGTATCCAAAAGGTATGCGGGATGTACTGAAGGAAATGGGGCCTGAAGCTTTTGCTCAACATCTGAAGGGACTTAAGCAGATTCAATATACGGATACTACTTTCAGGGATGCTCATCAGTCATTACTCGCTACAAGGATGAGAACCTTTGATATGGCCAGAGTTGCGGAAAGCTTTGCCAAAAATCACGGAGGTGAAATATTTTCCATGGAAGTTTGGGGAGGGGCCACCTTTGATGTAGCCATGAGATTCCTTAAAGAGGATCCGTGGAGAAGGCTTGAATTATTCAGGGAGGCTATGCCCAATGTAATATTGCAGATGTTACTTCGGGGATCTAATGCAGTAGGATATACAGCTTATCCGGATAACCTGGTGGTTAAATTTGTAGAACACGCAGCTGAAACAGGGATCGATCTGTTCCGGATTTTTGATTCCCTGAATTGGGTGGAGGCCATGAAGACCAGTATCAAAGCCGTTAGGGAACGTACAGATTCTCTAGCAGAAGCCTGTATTTGTTATTCTGGTGATATTACAAACCCGGATCTTAAAAAATTTGATCTTCAGTACTACCTGGATCTTGCCAGAAGACTGGAAGATGAAGGTGCTCATATCATTGCCATCAAGGATATGGCCGGGTTATTGAAGCCGCTTGCGGCTGAAATGCTTGTGACGGAACTCAAAAAAGTGATTGATGCGCCGATACATTTGCACACGCATGATACTTCATCCATCCAGGCAGCTACGTATTTGAGGGCTATTGAAGCCGGAGTTGATGTAGTGGATATGGCCATCAGTTCCATGTCCGGCCTTACCTCGCAGCCAAATTTCAACGCTATGGTGGGCATGATGAAAGGTCACAAGCGTGAACAAAAAGTAGACCTGCATTCATTGAATAAATATTCAACTTATTGGGAAAATGTCAGACGATATTATTATCCCTTTGAAACGGAGTTGAGGTCAGGAACAGCAGAAGTATATGAACACGAAATCCCTGGAGGGCAATACTCCAATTTGCGCCCCCAGGCCAGGGCGTTGGGCCTTGAAGATCAGTTTGAAACGATCAAGAAAAATTACCGGATTGCTAATGAACTTTTTGGGAATATCATCAAAGTGACGCCGTCTTCAAAAGTGGTAGGTGATATGGCTATGTTCATGACAACCAATAACTTATCTAAAGAGGATGTTTTGACCAAAGGCAGGAAATTGTCATTCCCGGATAGTGTTAAAGCCTTGATGAGAGGGGACCTTGGACAGATTGATGGAGGTTTTCCTGAAGACATTCAGAAAGTGATCCTAAAGGATGAGAAACCCTATACTGAACGTCCAAATGCTCATATGACTCCAATAGATTTTGAAAAGGAATTCCCAGTTTTTCAAAAGGAATTTGGTGAAAAATATCAATTGAGAGATTTCGTTTCCTACAAGCTATATCCGAAGGTGTTTAAAGACTTCCATGAACATCAAAAACAATATGGTAGTGTCAGTGTTATGCCAACTCCTGCCTATTTTTATGGGTTAAAACCTAACGAAGAGGTCATCATCAAGTTGGGACAAGGCAAGAATACGGTGATCAAATACCTTAAACTCACCGAGCCTGACGAATTGGGACAAAGGCTTGTATTTTTCAAATTAAATGGCCAGATCCGAATCATTCCGGTAAGGGATAACAATGTGCAAACCGAAATGGTCGTTCACCAAAAAGCTTCCGGCGATAATCATGTAGGTGCTCCATTGCAGGGAAGTCTTTCAAGGATTCTGGTAAATGAAGGGGATGAAGTCAAAGAAAATACTCCATTGTTTACCATTGAAGCCATGAAAATGGAAAGTACGATCACCTCGGTACGTTCAGGTGTAATTAAGAAAGTTCATTTGAGTGAAAAAACCATCGTTGAACAGGATGACCTGATCATTGAGTTTGAATGATTAGCAACTAAGTTGTTAAATGATTAATTTTGTTGTTACAAACAAAAGCCTTACATTAATCAATAATTTGAGGAAAGGGCCTTGCTGGTCCTTTTGCTTGAATTTTTGTTAACTAAAAATGATCCGCGATGGCAAAACTGCACCTTTTCCTCTTATCTTTTATCACTCTGGCTATCACTTTTACTGGTTGTGTAACTCAGGCAGAGCATGCAGAGGTGGTCGATCAGTTGTCTTATTACAAGCAACAGTCCCTTGAGGCTGATTCGGTTTCAGTTGAAAATACCAGACTGGAACAGGAAAATTTTGATTTGCAGAATGAATACGGAGGAGTAGTCCGCGAAATGGAAGATCTCAAAGCTGCCAATATTAATTTACACCGTAGTTATGCAGAAGTACTGGACAGATTAAACCTGTTGAAATATGAAAATGACGAAGTAATGGCTGCCTCATCCTATGAAAATGTAGGCCTGCAGGAATCCATTGCCGAGATGCGTTCAAGACTGGATGCCAAAGAAAGAGAACTTGCCAAACTGGAATACGAGCTTTACCAAAAAGAGGTTCGGCTGAATAATCGGGAGGGCGGTTTTCCTGAATCCGGAAGCAATAATCCTTCAGAAGCTGATTTCAAAATGAGGGAAATGCAGACCATTGCTCAAAATAACCGAAATAAAATGTCTGCTGTTGCTCAGAGTCTAAGTAATGCACTTGCCGGTTATGGTCCGGGACAAGCTTCCGTAATGGCGAAAAATGATAAACTGCACATCGTCCTTGGTTACCAATTGTTGTTTGGAGAAGGGGAAGAGTCAGTATCCTGGGATGGAAAAACAGCCCTAAGACAAGTTACGGAGGTATTGACTAAACACAGGGATCTAGGCATTGCTGTCGTTGGTCATACTTCTTCTGATGGGATTGCTTCCAGGAATTGGGAGATAAGCGCACTGCGAGCAACTTCAGTTGCTAATGTCCTGTCGTCTTATGGCATTGCACCTGAATCCATTACAGCTTCCGGCCGTGGTTTTTATGAACCGGTAGCTTCAAATTTAACCCTTGAGGGCCGTGAAAGTAATAATCGTACTGAGATCATTTTATCCCCTGACTGGGATGATATGTTTAAACTACTCAACCGATGATTATTTCTTCCTGGCAAAGATACAGATCTACCCTGTATGGGTTTACAGGTGGTTTATTATTCCTTTTATTATGGACTTTTGCCGGAAAGGTGAACGCTCAGCGCTGCCTGAGTCAAATAATTCTGAATGATCAGATCCAGAGAGACGAAAGGGTTCAATATTCCAGAGATCATTTTGAGGAGCAACTTCAAAACTGGTTAAGAAATCCAGCATCAGAAGCAGGTTCCAGGGATGTAACTACCATTGATGTGGTGGTTCATGTGGTATGGCATGAAATGGAGGAAATGATTAGTGAAGAACAGGTCCTGTCTCAGATTGAAGTACTGAACGAGGACTTCAGGGCACTAAATAATCCTCTTGAATTAGTTATTTATCCTCCCTTTCAGCAATTAGTTGCTGATATGGAACTTGAATTCAAGCTTGCTACTGTCGATCCTTCAGGTAACCCTACCAATGGGATTAATTATGTGCAGACAGATGTTGAGCATATAGCTTCAAAATATTCCGGCGGACAACGTCGAATTTGCCACGATGATCTGGGAGGAGCTGATGCCTGGTGTTACCACAATTACCTGAATATTTGGGTCGGTTCCTATAATGGGGGAGTGCTGGGAGAAGCTAGTTTTCCAGGCCAGGAAGTAGCCCATCCGGAAGAAGATGGCATCAGGATCTCCTACAAGGCTTTTGGAAGAACCCCCAACCTGGAAGAACCCTATCATTTGGGTAGAACCCTTACGCACGAGATCGGACATTTTTTCAATTTATTTCATCCCTGGGGGCAAAGCGACGCTGAGCCACCCAACCTGGATTGTTCCGATGATGATGGGGTAACAGATACTCCAAAGCAGGCTTTTAACTATAAAAACACCTGTTTCCTATCTCTGCACCAGTCCTGCGGGACCCCTGATTTACACTGGAATTTCATGAATTACACTGACGATGCTTGTATGGGCATGTTTTCGTTGGGGCAGCAGGAAGTTGTTATTGCAACATTGATGAATGCCAGATCGGGATTGATGAATGGTTCCTCTTGTAGTGTTGGTGTACATAACCCATTGGAAGCTAGAGACATATCAATATTCCCAAACCCAGTGAATAATTTTTTGCATATAGATTTAAAAGAAGAGATCGACAAGGAATATTACTATTGGATTTTAGATGCTTATGGCAAAACAGTTGTGGAAAAAAAGCCAATGCAACCAGGAATTAACCAGATAACACTTGGCAATCTTGAAAATGGATTCTATCTTGTCACAATATCTGATCAGGAGTATTTCCTGACAAAGAAAATAGTGGTGATTAAATAATCTTGTTTTTAGAATTTAAAATCATTCAACTGATGCCTATGCGCCCTAAGCTAGACTTTTCACTGTCCATTTTTCTGGTTGTTCTTTTGACCATAGTTTCATTTTCTTCCTGCAAACTTTTTCAACAAAATACCAACCTTGGAGAGTTAAACAAGGTGATTGAAATGAGCAAAGGTCCTTGTTACGGCACTTGCCCGGTGTTCACTATTTCAGTATATGAAAAAGGAGTTGTTGCTTATAAAGGGGAGCGTCATACAGATAAACTGGGGTTGTATGTTAAGGTTTTAAAAAAAGTGGAATATCAAAAATTAGTCAATGCATTTGCCGAAGCAAATCTGTGGCAATATCAAGATGTTTATAAAAGTCAAATACCTGATCTTCAAACAGTTACATTGACTTATTACGAGGAGGGCGATATAAAAACGATTGTAGGTAAAGACGGAAGACCCTCAGCAATACTGGATCTGGAACAAATGCTTGACCTGATAGCTGCACAGGATGGGTGGGAACAAAAGGAGAAACCTACTTATGGCCTTCCTGAGAATGTGAAACCAGACGAAATCATTGTTCAGTTAATTGATAATGTGGATCCAAATAACTGGGTGAGAAAGTATGCCAAGCAGGAAATGAAAGTGGTCAGGCCAATGCAAAACGACCGTTTTTGGCTGGTACAATTTAATAAGGATATCATGCCACCCAGAGAAATGATAGAGTTCGTTCGCCGGGACGATTATGTCATAAGTGCTCAGTTCAATTTGAGGTAATCAGGTTACACCAGGAGAAACTGGATATTAGACTGTGGACTGTCCATTGAATACTGTTGATCCGGTTTCTATTTACCGGTCCATTTCTGCAATTTTTT
>QQUB01000743.1 GCA_008501835.1 Bacteroidota bacterium | reverse complement strand
GATTTTACCCGGACTTTACCTTTAGCCCAATAAATTTTCAATATCGGAGGGGCATTATTATCATCCTCTCCTATCAGGTCTCTCTGTTCATCTGTCAAGCGTCCATGGATTTGCATAATTATTGTTCGGTGGTAATCGCCATCATCATCAACAGAGATTTCATCCAGTGCAAGGGTGCCACGCATTATACCTCCCTGGTCGAATGTCCAGTTGGTGGTATTACTGCCCGGCACCATTTGCTCTCGTAATTCTGTTCTTGAATAGGATGAATTAGCCGTTGAAGCTCCCGGATAAGTATAAAAAACCAGGGAACCATCCGTTGAATCGTTGTACATGAAATTCTTCAACAGATCATTTGTAGCATAATCCAGAATTTCCGGAGGATGCACCTCAATTGGATTTCCTATTGGGAGAGTTACCTTCCAATGGTTTAAATCTATATGAGGCAAAAAGTAGTCAACCCCCTCCACCGGATCTTTTGGCGGCTCAATGTAAGGTCCTCCTGTTGGTTTTTCATAAGTCTGTTTCTGACAAGCCCCAAATAACACCATCATAATGATAATGGGAAGCCAAAATTTCCTTAATAACTCAACGGGCTGATTCATCCTTTTCAGTTGTTCAAATTAAAGTTCTGTAATTTCAAAAGTATCAATTCTTGATTCCACATCAACATTAGTGAAGTAGATCGCAATTTCTGTATTGTCTCCTGTATTAAAAGTAACAGAACCAGGTACATAAGTATTAGCATCATCCTGATCAGTCAAATCTACAGAGGCAATAGTAGCTCCAGCTACAGCGCCAGGATCAGTAACATGACCTCCAAGAATAGATACTGTAAGCGTACCTACCGGTGAAGTTTTCATCGTATAATAGAATGAAAGGCTATAATCAGTATCCGGTAAAACCGTAATTAACTGATAACCAATTCTATCACCTGCAGATGGCAACTTCGCTGCTTTTTCTGGAGTATGAACAGGGCTGGAAGTAATTTGAATTACACCGCCCAGGTCACTATTTCTCCATCCATCTCTGTAGCTGTCATCACCCTCTATATCAAAACTCGGATTCATGATTACTGGAGTGAAGTTAACCTCAGGTTCTACAACATCAATGGTTTCAGAGTAGATACTTGTAACACCCAATTTGTCGGATGCCGTCAACGTAACTGTATATGAACCTTCCTCAGCATAGGTATTGCTTGGGTCTTTATCTGTTGAAGAATTGCCATCTCCAAAATCCCAAAGGTAATCCGTAGAACTACCGGAAAGATTGGTGAAATTGATCGTTAGAAAATCTGCATCACTTGGTGCGAAACCAAATGCAGCAGACGGTGGTGTTTCGTCTGGAATAGAATTAGCTTCTGGTAATTCATATCCAAAGTCACATGCGGAAACAAAAATGGAAAGGAGCAAAATCATGGATCCCATCCATAAGAATCCTTTTTTGTTACTTTTTATATTTATCAAGTACATAATTGTCTTTTTTGATAATTAATAATAGGAGTGAAAAAATTAGTACCCTGGATTTTGAGTCAACAGACCATTACTAAGGTTAATTTCTCTTTGAGGAATAGGCAGCAACAAGTCAGTTCCTGAAAATGAGTAACCATTATCTGCAGAGTACTGACCCAGCACCTCGTTAGCAACGCCAAAACGAATTAAATCGAAAAATCTGTGATTCTCAAAAGCTAATTCAGCTCTTCTTTCGTCCAGCAATTCCTGCTTAGTAACGCTGGCTACAGGATCGGTTAATCCGGCTCTGTCTCTAACAGCCTGGAATGAAGCTAATGCCCCTGCATCAGTTGTACTTTCCCCACTACCACTATTCATAATAGCTTCAACGTGCATCAAGAGAACATCTGCATATCTCATCACGATCCAATCATTTCCACAACTCGTTGGGTCATCAGATACAGGATCAATTCCCAAGGCAGCATCTCCATTAGGAAGATACTTAACTACTTGATAAAACTGTGGTTGAAGCGCATCAACACGGTATGAAAAGGCAGTTCTGTCGCCTCCATTCTCATCCAGGAATACAGCAGCTTCATCAGTTACATAGTTTACACCAGTAGTCCTTCCAACCGCATTCAACATTTCAGCAGAAAAGTTTTGGCTGTCGTTATCGTTATCTGACTCATATCCCACTGCAAAAATGACCTCATTATTTCCTTCTGAGTAAAATACATCTTTGAAATTTGGTTCCAAAGAGAATCCTGCACCCATGACGGATTCGCATAATGATTTTGCTTCACTGTAATTACCCAAAGTCAAATGCACCTTTGCAAGTAATGCCTGAGCAGCAGACTTGGAGGCTCTGTTCTTATAAGAATCGTCCAGTAAGTTTGCAGCTGAACTCAGGTCAGAAACTATTAATTGATAAACGTTTGCTGTACTTACTCTTGTAAATTGAATATCCTTGTCCAATGGAGCAATTACTCTATCAATCAAAGGAACATCGCCAAACAATCTAACCAGATTGAAATAAGCATAAGCTCTAACAAACTTGGCTTCTCCCTCAAATTGATCAGCATTCTCTTCAGAAGCTACTTTCAAATTTTCAAGTACTACATTGGCTCTGTAAATGATATTATAGAAACTTCTGTAATAATCAACAACTATTCCGTTGGT
>QQUB01000420.1 GCA_008501835.1 Bacteroidota bacterium | reverse complement strand
GTCCGGGTTCAATCTCAAGATCATCAGTTTCGAAATACCTCAAATTAGAAAAATATGCAGTACCGTTCGTTGGTCCGTTCAACCCGATACGGCCTTCACTGAGCCCATGTTTTAACTTATGAATGCGAAGCGATGGAGTCGGCTGGTCGTTAATAAAAACCCTCGCCTTTTCATCCTTCATTTCCAGCCTGATACGGATCCATTCGTTTTTAGGTAAAATGGCCCCGGAAGTAAACCCCTCTCCGCTGCATAGCTGCCATTCACTTATACCGTTGATACAAGGTGTATATTGAAGAGCATCGGGATAAAGGCTCTGCCGATGCGGGCGGATGTAAAACCTTTCATAATCTTTTGGAGACTGGATCCGAAAATTGATGCCGGGATAGGAACGGCCGCCATCTACCGCAACATCTACTTCAATAATTCCATTTTGCACAGTGATTTCCTTAAGGAAACCTGTTCCTTTAAAACTTTGCCTGCCCAGGTGTTCCACCACCTCTCCGTTAACGATCTGCCATTGATCCGAATTAAAATCAATGCTTTTCTGAGCATGCAAATCAACAATAAAAAGTAAAAACAAAGAACTGACAATAATGCTTAAAGTTTTCATCTCAATAAATTTTCATAACTTAATTCAACCTTAAGTTGCTGTTCACGAATGAAAAATGAACCATGGATACGGTATCCCAAGGCAACCTTTAAGGCCCTTTAATAAGGGTGTTCAATCCTGAAAAAATGAAATGATAATGATGAGACTGGCGTTCTAAATATACGAACTCCTGAAATAGAAAGGAAAAATAACCTGGTTTTTCTCAAGTCTGTTGCTGAAAAGAACATACATTTCCATGAAGATTCTCAGGGAATTTAGCTGAGAAAATTGAATCCTGAATTTTGGGAAACACTCTTTGCGTACGTAGCGCCTCCTTTGCGCACGTTGCGGTTAAAAACAATGGATGTTTCCTTTATTTTAAGAGTATGTTTAAGCTTCTTTTAACTGAATATTAATTCTTTATTCCAAACAGCATTGGTGTAAAGGAAAATTGGATAGTTGGAAAATTGGATAATTGGATAAATGAAACCAGTCATCCATCCTTCCATTTTATCCATTCTTCCTCTCGAATTAGGATAAGGTTATGTGGATTACAAAAATCTTAAATATAATTTTTAAACATACTCTAATTAGTTCAGGAAATAATTTAAGGTTGCTCCCTCTAAATTTTCATTCCGGACACTATTGTTTTATTATTCTAGACCTCAGCAGCCAACTCAGCAGCCTGTCGAATAGCTCGCTTTGCATCAATCTCCCTTGCTTCAAAAGCGCCGCCAATCAGGTGAGATTTAACGCCTTGCTCCTTCAGTTGATTATGAAGCTCATTGAATGAGACCTGGCCTGCACAGATGACAATAGTATCAACATCAAGGACCATTGTTTTGCCTCGGGATTCAACATGCAACCCCTGATCATCAATGCGCTGATATGTGGCATTATTCATCATGGTCACTTCTTTTTTAACCAAAGCCGCACGATGAATCCACCCAGTGGTTTTGCCTAATTTAGCCCCCATTTTACCTTTGGATCTTTGCATCATCCAAATCTTACGTGGAGAAGTTTCCTGAGCAGGTTCTTTTAATGCACCTCCGGTGAGATAATCCATATCCACACCCCATTCTTCCATAAAAGCTTTTGTGTTTAGACTGGTCGGTTCTCCCTGGTGACTTAGGAATTCAGCGACATCAAACCCTATGCCTCCTGCGCCGATGATGGCTACCTTTTCTCCGGCTTCAACTTTTCCTGTCAGTACATCTACATAGGAACATACTTTTTCGTGATCAATGCCTGGAATATCTACTTTTCTGGGTGAAATTCCTGTAGCCACCACAACCTCATCAAAACCATTCTGGTCATAAACATCTTTTCCAAATCGTGTATTGAGATGCAGTTGAACCCCCGTTTCTTCAATTCTTGAATTGAAATAGCGGATTGTCTCATGGAACTCTTCCTTGCCTGGAATTTGCTTGGCAAGATTAAGTTGACCTCCAATTTCAGAAGAAGCTTCATATAAATGCACCTCGTGCCCTCTTTCTGCAGCAAGTGTTGCAAAAGTCAGTCCCGCAGGACCGGCGCCAACTACAGCAAGCTTTTTATTTTTGGCCGTAGCCGGAAAATTCAACTCCGTTTCATAACATGCTCTCGGGTTAACCAGACAGGTCGCCCTCGTATTTTTAAACACGTGATCCAAACAGGCCTGATTACAAGCAATACAGGTGTTGATCGATTCCGGTTTGCCGGCTTTCGCTTTGTTTACAAAATCCGGATCTGCCAGGAAGGGACGAGCCATGGAAACCATATCCGCATGTCCGTCGGCAAGGATTTGTTCCCCCAGTTCCGGGGTGTTGATCCTGTTGGTAGTTATGAGCGGGATATTCACCTCACCCATCATTTTTTTGGTCACCCAGCTGAAACCACCACGAGGTACCATGGTTGCAATGGTTGGGACACGTGCTTCATGCCAGCCGATGCCTGTATTGATGATGGTTGCCCCGGCTTTTTCGATGGCTTTCGCCAAAATGACTACCTCTTCCCAGGTGCTCCCGTCAGACACAAGATCCAACATGGATAAGCGGTAAATGA
>QQUB01000646.1 GCA_008501835.1 Bacteroidota bacterium | reverse complement strand
TAATCCTGTTAATAATCAGGTTCGCAGCAGCCTTGGCATTTTCCGTAATGGAACATAACTCCTTAAAATACAATGCTGTAGCTCTTTCTTCAACCAGTATCCCCGCATCATACTCCGTAATACCTAATTCTTTGGTAAAATGGCCAAAATGCTCTTCCGGCAAAGTTGGCATAGCCTCTTTTATGGATTTCACAAGCGATTCACTCGCAACAAATGGCAGCAAATCAGGCTCTGGAAAATAACGATAATCATGAGCATCTTCCTTGTCCCGCAATGGAGAAGTCGTCCCTGAGACCGGATCAAAATTTAGGGTCTGTTGTTCCACCTTTTCACCAGCTTCCAAAAGGTCAATCTGCCGATGAAACTCGTAACTTATGGCTTTCTTCGCGAACTTCATAGAGTTCATATTCTTGATCTCACATCGCTCCCCTAATGTTTCCACACCTTTTTTTCTAACCGAAACATTGCAGTCACATCGCATTGACCCCTGCTCCATGTTTCCATCAGAAATGTCGAGGTATCTGACCAGCCTTCTCATAGTATTCATAAATACATCTACCTCTTCGGCTGAGCGAAAGTCCGGCTGTGTCACAATTTCCAGAAGTGGCACACCTGCTCGATTGAGGTCGATCAGGGAATTGGAAGGATCCTGGTCATGAATGGATTTTCCGGCATCTTCTTCCATATGGATGTGATGAATCCTGATGCGTTTTGTCTCCTGCCCTGCCTGAATTTCCAGGTAACCTCCTATACAGACCGGCAGCCTGTCCTGAGTGATCTGATATCCTTTTGGCAAATCTGCATAGAAATAGTTCTTCCGGTCGAAATAACTAACAGGGCTGATCTCACTATTCAAAGCAAGCCCCAACCTGATAGCAAATTCGAATTGTTGTTTATTTAAACGTGGTAAAGTCCCCGGATGTCCCAGGGAAACAACACTTACCTGGGTATTGGGTTCTCCTCCAAAGCTGGCATCATCCGCGCAAAATGCCTTGCTTTTTGTGGACAACTGAACGTGTACCTCCAGCCCGATTACCGGTTCATATAAATCGTATTGGCTCTTCGACATAATTTAGGAATATGAAGCAGCAAACTTAGTAAAGATTTTTGTTTTGAAGCTATTCAATCAACATTAATACATAGCCAAACTGATCAATGTCATAAACAGGAAAAAGATCAGCGAAAGTACTGAATAAGAGATAACAAGTATGATAAACTTAATAAAAGTCTTAAAAAATCCCTGTTTGTAATATCTCATCAGGGCAACCAGCAAATAAAGCGGTATTCCTATCACAAGTGCGAAAATAACTCCGTTGTCATTAAGGTAATTTGCTATCAGAATAAATACCGTTGCCAGTAAAAATGCAAAGGAATGGAAATGGAACATGAAGGTCAGATGCTCCACATAAAACCGTTTCCTCCTGATATACAACAATTTAAGTACCATTGCCAGTGCCGGCATCAGGAAGATAAGCATCCAGATCAGGTTCCCAACCATATACCAGGTAAAACCGGAAGGGTCTTTAATGGTTTTAATAAATTGCTTGGCAACCAACTGATCCCAAAAGCCTTCAATTTCATATTTTTCAATGATCTCATCACCAGTCAGGGCCAATAAATCTTCTGAAGCGATATCGTAAGAACCATCCGTTGCTCCAAAATTAATATTGAATGTATCCATGGAAATATTCAATTCCGATTGAAGGGTATCAAAGACTTCGGAAACCAATACCGTATCATTGAATTTGGGAGTTATTACGGGTCTTAATTCAGTTAGTTTTTTTGACGTTTGTACCTTTTCCTGTAATTCAACAAAATCATTCTGTTGATTAAAGCCCATTATCGTGTCCTTAATGCCGGATAGTCCAAGAACGGAAAAAAATAATACAGAGACAAAAAAGAATAATCTAAAAGGCTGGTAATATTTCTTACGTATACCTTGAAAGTACTTGATAGTCAATTGCCCGGGAATAAAAATGGCCCGGAAAGTACGTACAATTTTAGAATCAATATTCAATACCGAATCGAAAAACTCAGTAATCATTTCCCATAACCTGGGAATCCGTCTTTGAACCTTTTGACCACAGGAAGCACAGAATTTATCTGTGATGGCCATTTCCGATTGACAATTGGGACAATTAGTGGTATTGGCAATAATATCTTCTTCCATTGCTGAAATCATTGGTTATAAATATAAATATAACCCAAATTGCCCTAATGGGAAATATGTCATTAAATAAAATAGACGTAACCCTCTAATTTTCAGCACAAAAGGATTTCACCTTTAGGCAAGCCTTATTTTTTGGTCAAATTCCCCTCATCATCAACCTCCAGAACAGATTCCGGAAAATCAGCCTTTATCAGCCTTTGAAGGGTCTTGATGGCTCTTTTCTGTGAATCTATTTTCGGGCCATGTGTTTTTTGCTGGTAAATCGGGATAGCGCGTCCGCTCACGAAGGCTCCTTCAGGTGTAACCTCCAATTCAATAATTGGTGCGATACCCGCTTCTCCACGAAGATTAAACCTTCCATAAGTACAGAAATTACCGAGGCTGTAAATAATAAACCTGTCTTTATATAATTCTGCTGCTCTGGTTACATGAGGGCCATGACCAAAAACGATATCTGCTCCGGCGTCTACAACTGCATGAGCAAAATTGTAGACATTACCTCTGTTTTCACCATAGTAGTATTCCGTCTTGCGGGTCATATGCTGGTGCTTGCTTCCCTCAGCTCCTCCGTGGAAAGAAACGATGACAATATCAGTCTGTTCTGCAAGGTTTGTAACGATTTGCTTGGCTTTGGTGATATTCCTGATATCCACCGTACCTCTGTTGGGAGCAAAAGCACAAAAGCCGTATTTGACGCCATCTTTTTCAAAAATGGCATATTCATCAGTTCCTGCCAACCCGGCATATTCAATATTGGCCGCTTTTAGCACCTCTTTGGTCCGTTTTCTGCCTTGTGGTCCAAAATCTCCCGAGTGATTATTGGCAATGGATAAAACATCAAAGCCGGCATTTACGAAATGGTCGATATAACTTTCCGGTGACCTGAATACATAGCATAGATTTGGGTTATTGCAACGTTTGGCAGTACCGCCGCTATCCAGAATAGCTCCTTCGAGGTTTCCAAAGGTCAGATCGGCTGAGGAAAGCAATTCTTCACAATCCTTAAGAAGATCCTTTCCACCATTAGCCGGTAAATAAGACTTGGAAGGATAATTGGTTCCCAGCATCATATCTCCTACTCCAATAATCGTGACATTCTTCTGTTCTACAACTTCGGGCTGAAGCGTATCGACCTCCATGGTATCTACCTGAGCAGTGGCTACAGTAGAATCTGATTGAATGGCATTAGGTTCCTGACCGCAGGCAGGCAAAAGTGTTCCAAAGAAAAAAAGACTTCCAAAGAGGAAGCCTTTTGCATTAACATGAAATTTCATTTATAAAAATATCTTTTTTGAATTTTAATCCATTGATTGGTTTTCAAGGGAAGCTGCATTTACGAGTTCCTGGTATTCTTCAGGAGACAACCCATCCATTACAAACTGAATTGGATTGACTTTCCTATCGTTGTGGATTACTTCGTAGTGGCAATGAGGCGCTGTTGAAGCTCCAGTACTACCAACCTGACCGATCTGCTCTCCACGGGTAACTTTCTGACCGACTTTCACATCGATCTTGTGCATGTGTGCATACAATGTTTGATATCCGTATCCGTGATCGATGATTACACGCTTTCCATATCCAGTTCCCCTTCCTGCTTTGATAACAGTTCCGTTACCAGTAGCTTGGATAGGAGTACCTGTAGGAGCCGTAAAGTCAATTCCGGCATGCATTTTACGTACTTTGTAAATAGGGTGGATTCTGTAACCAAACCCTGATAGCAATCTTACTGATCTTGCCAGTTTATCGCTACGAACGGGCTTAATAGAAGGAATACATGCAAGCATTTCTTCCTTTTCCTTAGCCAGCTCAACTACATCTGAAACTGATTTCGAATAGATGTCCAGCTTTTGTTTAACATGGTCAATTTTGCTATTGACTTCAGCCATCAACGCTCCGGAATTCTTGAACTCCCTGAGGTTTTTGTATTTATCATGTCCACCGACACCACCTTCCCAAACTCCGTCATCGATTGGATCCATGCCGTATATGAGTCTGTGAGCGTAATTGTGGCGCTCTTTGATCTCAGACATAATTGCTGTCAGTTCATCATAAGAACTATTGGAGGCCTCCAATTCATTCTTCAGAACATCAATCTCTGCAAGTAATGCCTTCTCAGTAGGTGATGGTAAATATTTAAGGGAAAACAAAGCAAGAAAACCTGCTGTAAAAAGAATAGCGCAAACAATACCAAAAATCCTCGTAAGAGTGGTACTTAAAGGTTCTACAACTTTCTCATAACGTAAAGTCTGAGTGTTGTAGATGAATTTCTCTTTTCTCATGTTTGTAATCTTAGCCAACAATCCCGATTTTTTTTAAAACCGGCTTATCCTAATAGAATTATTTGACATTTTTTGGGTAAACAAGGATTATAGTTTTGTATAAATTACTGTGTATTACCGGAATACAAATTTAATTTAATAATTATTGTCCCTCATTTACAGTTGCCAAAATTCCGCGGCTTCTCAAAATTAAACCCGCCTTACTTAAACACAAAACAAAAAAGTATTTTTTATGCATTTTTAACACCTTTTTGCTTACTCCTAGTGCAAAAATCCACAATAAAGTGTAATTTTTAAGCGGTTTTTTCAAAATAATTGTTTAAAAAACGAACAATCATTCTGTCCGGGGCGTAAATATGGGAAAACTATTGCAATCATTTGAACTTGTACAAAATTTTAACAAAAAAAGTTATCCACATTTTATAACAATAAAAGCACGAGGTGCTTTATTTTTAGGGAATAATGGAACAAGGAATTATGGGAACAGGGTGTTAAATTTTACTGTTTCATACTTAAGATTTTTGATAAAATCAGTTTCAAGAGTTTCGTATTGTTTCAGTTCACCTCAGTGCTTCCTGTGCCTTCTTTGTGCTCCCTGTGGTTAAAACCAATTGTAAAATTGCTTTCGATTATTGATAATTCTGCCCTTTCAGCAACCAGTCTCCAACTTCAAGACTCCTTATTACATTAGCCCCTTTTTACATTATTCCCTTTTTACATCGTTCCTTTTTTCGTCCCAAAACCATGTACGTTCTGTCCGACGAACCCTTTGGGAAATTCCTCCACTCCAGGGAATCCCAATTTGATATCCCTACCGCTGGAAGGCACATAAGCCGTTCCAAATATATAATCCCAAACCGCAAGGGTCAATCCAAAATTCACCCCATACCTGTGATCTTCGGGCAAATCATGCGCGTGATGCCAAATGTGCATTTCAGGACTATTGAATAATTTTCTCATCACAGGCCCTAACAACAAAATTCCCGCTGCAACACTTCCAAAGAATACTCCCCATTTACCAATTACAGGAAAGTGATTAAAAATAGTTACATCCAATAATCCATTTGCAAGGATTATGCCAATCAATGCACCGACCACTGCTCCACTAACCCTTCCACTAACTGTGATGTTCGCATGATTGAAATGCCCCCATGCCAAAGCAAAAATATGGATCACAAAAAAGTCATATAAACCAATTCCCAATAAGGCCAGCGGGATATACTCCAACGTACGATAAACGATATTTTCCATCCAATGGTATCTCAACTGCGCAGCAAAACCCATTTGTTCGACTGAATGATGCACTTTATGGTATTCCCAAAGCCAGTCAACCCGATGCAGAAGCCGATGGATCCACCACTGAGTAAAATCCCGAACCACCATCCCAACCAGTAAGATAGCCCACATTGGCCAGCTGTTCATTGGGTTCATAGCCTGAAGATCAAAACTAAAAACTGCCTTAATACCATCATTAAACAGGTCCACAAATACTGATGAAGCAGCATTATAAATAATCAGGGAAAAAAGGAAGAAGTTGAAAAACATATAAAAGGCATCCAGCCAAAAGTCCTTACGCGGAATGGCCTGTTTTTTGCGCCAGGGAAGCACCACTTCCAAAACAAAAAAGAAAACAGAAACAATTATTAGCCAGTAGAAGTAATTGTGCCAGTCAGGATTGGTTATTTCTCTCCAGAGATATGACGCATATCCTTTATAAGCATTCAGGAATGTATCCCAGTATTGCATCGTTAATTAAGTTTTTCAAATTCATCAGCATAGATAATGGCAAAATTAAGGGAAACCAAACACCAAAAAATGTGACTTTTATCACAATCAAAAGTATCGCAGAACAAAATATTTACGAAAATTTTTTACAAAAAAATGATAGAAGTCATTTTTAACACTGATCTATATCATTAAAAACCAGGCATTTAATTTTCAACTTAGTCCAAACTTTATTAACTAACCACTATACCACAGATCGAAGATGATTGACGAAAAAGTTCTCTACTTCATTGAGTACGATTTACAGGCCATTGCTCTGATCTTTATGGCGGTAATGTATTCCATCAAAGCTTATCAATTATCCAAATTACCCATGCCTTGGGAAAAAGCCGAAAAGAAAGGTAGCCCCGGCCGGGGCGTAAGAAGTTCCTATGCGGCGATATTTATGCCCTGGTCCATGGAAAGTAGTCGAAAACATATCTGGAGATGGTTGGGTTTTGCACTATACCACGTTGGAGCCCTCGTCGCTATCGTAAATACATTCACCTATCCTTTTGCCCCCGATATGATGACTCGCCCCGTAAGGGTGGTATTTGCCATATTGATCGCTCCTGCGGCAATAGTTGGTTTATTAAAATTAATTCACAGATTAAGCACCAAGGCTTTACGTGTTATTAGTACTCCAGACGATTATTTTTCACTGGTAACACTGGAATTCTTCTTCGTATTCGGAGTACTGGCTCTTTGGACGGACGCCCCTCTCTGGCGGATGCTGTACTTCCTGGTCACAGCGTTTTTCTTATTCTACGTGCCTTTCAGCAAGATCTCACATTATGTGTACTTCTTCTTTGCCCGCTACCTCACAGGTAAAAGGTATGGATGGCGCGGTGTTATTCCACTTAAAAAATCGTAGCCATGACAGCAGAAACCATGTTAACCACAGTAAAAGAGGAATTAAACAAACGATTTAACAGGCTCGTCGGAACCTCTTCCACCAATCTTTGTACGCATTGCGGGTGGTGTATAGAAGCCTGTCATATTTACCAGGCCACAGGGGACCCTGATAAGTCACCAGTTGCCAAGGCTGAAAAGGTACGTCGCGTTCTTAAAACAGATCACGACTGGATGAGTAAAATATTCCCTTCCTGGACAGGTGCGAAAAAGCTATCCGAGGAAGACCTCGAGGAATGGCTCCATGCCGCCTACCGGGATTGTACGCTTTGTGAAAGATGTGTAATTAATTGTCCGCTAGGCGTTGAAACCCCTCAGATCCTGGCTGCTGCCAGAGGAGCACTTACGGCTGTAGGAAAGAACCCCGAGATCCTAACAGATCTGGCAGAGATCGCCATTTCAAGAGGAGAAAATCTCGACAGCTACCGTGATTCCTTTAAACATCATATGACACGGTTTGAAAAACTGGTTCAGGATAAACTCAAAGACCCCGAGGCAAGAATACCGATGGAGGAGCAGGCAGATATTTTATACGTACCCCTTTCAGGAGCACATACTATAGTCCCGGCCGCAGTAGTATTCAATAAAGCCGGTGCCTCCTGGACCATGAGTATGTTTGAAGCATCTAATTACGGGCTTTTCATGGCTGATGGTGCCAAAGCCAAAAAAATTACCCAACGGATTCTGGATGAAGCGGAACGACTAAATGTTAAGGAAGTGGTTGTTTCCGAGTGTGGTCATGCTTATGGCATTATGAAGTGGGAAGCACCAAAATGGTTTGGTGGCCAATTGCCATTCAAGGTCAGAAGCATCCTGGAAGTACTCGACGAATATGTTGCCAAAGGATTGGTAAAAATGGACCAATCCAAAGTCGACCTTCCAGTCACTTACCATGATCCATGTAACATAGGTAGAAAAGGTGGTATTTTTGAAGAACCCAGGAATGTAATAAAAGCCTCCGTTAAGGATTATCGTGAAATGACACCAAGTAAAGTGGAGAGTTACTGCTGTGGTGGAGGTAGTGGAATGGTAGCTTGTGCCGAATGGGAAGATGACCGGTTACTTTATGGTAAAGTCAAAGCCGATCAAATTAAGGGAACCGGAGCCAGGAGAGTAATCACCTCCTGCGATAATTGTATTCACCAGATCATGGAACTCGGGGAATACTACGAACTGGATATTGAAGTCAGTAATGTCTCTCAGCTTTTGATGGACACCATCATAGTAGAAGACTAATTTTCATATTAACTGCCGCATAGCCCCTTTGTCGCCTGACAAAGGGGCCTTTTTTTGTAGAATTACCCATTGGTTCTCATCTTATCGGGTTTCTACCCAAGTTTATAACTTTACGAAAGTAAACAAGAAAGTTCCTGATACGGACTCCACATGAAGGAAATAAAACCCACTTTGCAAGTCCCGTATAATTATTTTTCCAGATTCAAGTTTATGAAATGAACTAACAGGCCTTCCTATCGAATTGTAGATCGTAATACTCGATTTTTCAAGGGGTTGTTCTCCACTGATGGTTATTGTCTCGCTTGCCGGATTCGGGTAAAGGCTGAAAGTATTCGGAGCAGGATCAAAATTATCTACCACCTCGAATTCAGACCAGAAATAATTGTACCTGCTGGTTTCAGTCCATTCACCATCGGTACTATTCCATGAATAAAATTCTTTTTGAAACAGATTACCATTTTCATCATAGGTTGTTACTCTGTGGAGGGAATTATACCAATCCATAAGAACATTGTTATCCCATAACTGCTGTAAAAACGCTATCTCCTGATTGTCTTCATTATAACTTATGGTTGTTAATCGGAAATTTTTCCAGGTTTCCTGAACAAAATCCCATGACTTTCGATATTCTTCCACCAAATTACCTTGAGCATCATAGGAATAAAAAATGTTGTTAAGATTGGACCAACTACCTGTATTGGGAAAGTAGGCCTGTGCCAATGACTCAATTAAGCGGTTATCATCATCATAGGTCTTATCTATTCTTGTATAATCAACCCAGCTATCAGGAGTTTCCCCTGCCAACTGGCTGAAGGAACTGATTTCATTACCGTTTTCATCAAATTCGTAAAACGTTTGAGCATATTTTAGCCATTGTTGCAACCAGGAATCCCAGGTATTGGTTTCAATTTTGGTTCGATATCCATTTTCATCATAATGGTATATCTTCTGAGATTTTTTCTGCCACATTTGGGTATTGTCATCCCATTTTTCCTCAATTCTTTCTATTAACTGTTGCTGGTCATTATAAGCATAAAAGAAGTTCTCTCCCCAACCAAACTCACCAATGGGAGTAGATACGGACCTGTTCATTTCCTGGATTAAATTCCCGTTCACATCAAATTTTTCATAATGTACGGTATCCCCCCATTCCTGGTAATTGATTACCCAGGGTCTCGTTAATATTTCATCAATTGCTTCTCCGTTTTGGTAGACAATTACCGTCGAATCCCTGTTTTCCCAAATTCCATCTTCATCTATTTTTCCATGGCTTATGGATGTAAGCGTATTTCCGAAATCATTTCTTGTCAGCGTTTTTTCTCTGCCCCATGAATTATTTGAAGTTTGATAATAATAAACAGAATCCAGCACCCAGATTAAATCAGTCAAACTCCTGCCTGTCGAACCCGGCACAGGTCCTTCAAAAGAGAGCCCTACTGGATCTTCGGAGAAAAATTGCCCATCGTTAACCATGATGTCCCCGGTTTTGGGAACATCCATTTGATCCTGAGCTAAAAGGGAAATAGAAAAAATTAGGAAAAAAGAGATCAGTAATGATGTTTTCATAATAGGTCTTTTGTTATTAAAATAATGTGAAGTAAATATAACTTTCTTCTCCATATTTTCCAGACGGATAACGCTTAAAAAGTCGAAAAGTGGAGGAATAATTTTCAAATTAAACCGGCTGCACAACTTCATCAATCCTATGAAAATCAAAGACTATAATTCTTCAAAAACAATTACCTAAATAACTCGAAAAATTTGTACCTTTTCGAGCTCTCGGATTTAGTTACAATTAAGCTGATTTGAGAATTATTTTTTACAAAAAACAACATAGAACATGGACAACATAAGAAACCTGGAACCTAAAGCATTGTGGAACCACTTTGCGGACCTCAATGAAGTTCCAAGACCTTCCAAAAAGGAAGAACGCGTGATCGCTTTTATGAAAAAATTCGGTGAAGACCTGGGGCTTCCAACTGTTGTGGATGAAGTGGGCAATGTGATCATCAAAAAGCCAGCCAGTGCAGGTATGGAAGGCCGTACCACTGTGGTTTTACAGAGCCACCTCGATATGGTTTGCCAAAAGAATGCAGATACTGATTTTGATTTTGACACGGAAGGCATCAAGATGCTCGTGGAAGGTGACTGGGTAAGAGCTGATGGCACCACCCTGGGTGCTGATAACGGTATAGGTGTCGCTTCCATCATGACTTTACTGGCTTCCGATGAATATGCGCACCCTCCGCTGGAAGCTTTGTTTACCATTGAC